>CANBDZ010000007.1 GCA_947367375.1 uncultured Bacteroidales bacterium
TCCGTATGAACTTCCTACCTTGCATAATGCAAGAAGGAGATGCTGCGAAGATGCCTGGGCACTGCGGAGCCTTGTTGCCTCGAGTATGGTGAAACTCAGGACGTTCTGCGTGCCTCGCGAGAATGACACCTTGTCGATGTCGGAATATGGGATATGCTCGTTTGTGAAGATCTTGTCGTCGATGAACTGCTTCATTTCCTCCATGTCTATCATCACTCCGCGCAGCACATCTGCGGCAGTATTCTCCTTATGTCGGATTATTCCGAGGAAGAGATGGTCGGGGGCGATTCCGTAGCTGCCTGTCCTCATGGCTTCTTCTCTTGAAAAATTTATGATTGAGTTCAGTTCATCTGATATGCTGATGTCCATAAGAATAAAAATCGTATATGGTTGTTAGAAATTCGATTTTGATTGCACAAAATTACTAAAATTTTTGTAACTTTGCCAAGATGTAATTTAAGATTAAGACTTAGAACAAAAATATGGAAAATGAAGTAAAGACCGGAAGGATTGAGCAGGTGAACATTGACCAGCAGATGAGGAGTGCGTACATCGACTACTCTATGTCGGTTATCGTGTCGCGAGCTCTTCCTGATGTGCGTGACGGTTTCAAGCCGGTGCACAGAAGGGTGTTGTTCGGAATGGATGGACTTGGACTTCGTCATACAAGCCAGACAAAGAAGTCTGCCCGTATTGTCGGTGAGGTGCTCGGTAAGTACCACCCGCACGGTGACTCAAGCGTTTACGACGCAATGGCCAGAATGGCTCAGGACTGGAGCCTGAGGTATCCGCTTGTCTTCGGACAGGGTAACTTCGGTTCGATGGACGGTGACCCTGTGGCTGCGATGCGTTACACCGAGGCGAAGCTTTCGAAACTCTCTGATGAGGTGCTCGCTGACCTCGAAAAGGATACAGTTGATTTCCAGAACAACTTTGACGACTCCCTTCAGGAGCCAACAGTGCTTCCTACGAAGCTCCCGCTCCTTCTCTTGAACGGTTCGTCAGGTATCGCGGTCGGAATGGCGACCAACATGGCTCCGCACAACCTTACAGAGTGCTGCGACGCAATCTGCGCATATATCGACAACCCGGAGATCACTATTGAGGAACTCATGCATTATGTCAAGGGTCCGGATTTCCCTACAGGAGGTATAATCCAGGGACGTCAGGGCATCAAGGATGCTTTCGAGACTGGTAGAGGCCGTATCGTGATCCGCTCAAAGACTGAGATCGAAGTGAGCGATTCAGGCCGTGAGACCATCGTCGTGACAGAGATCCCGTACATGGTGAACAAGCGTGAGATGATCGAGAAGATCGCTGAACTTGTCGAGACCAAGAAGATTGACGGCATTGCATATATCAACGATGAGACTACAATGAAGGGCGTCCGCATCGTCATCCGTCTCAAGAAGGATGCGAATGCGAATGTGGTTCTCAACATGCTCTACAAGTACAGCCCGCTTCAGTCAAGTTTCTCAGTGAACAACGTCGCCCTCGTAAACGGAAGACCTCGCACACTGAATCTGAAGCAGCTCATCAAGTACTTCGTGCGTCATCGCCACGAGGTTATCCTCAGAAGAACAAGATTCGACCTCGAAAAGGCTCAGAAGAGAGCCCACATCCTCGAAGGTCTCCTCAAGGCACTCGACGTGATCGATGAAATCATCAAGATCATCCGCGCATCTAAGAGTGTTGATGAAGCTAAGGCAGAGCTGATGTCTACATTCGACTTCACTGAGGTACAGGCTACTGCGATTGTCGAGATGCGACTCCGTCAGCTCACTGGTCTTGAAAGAGAGAAACTCCAGAGCGAGTACGACGAGCTTATGAAGTTCATCCAGTACTGCCAGGACGTTCTCGCTGACGAGAAGCTCCAGATGGGCATCATCAAGGATGAGACAATGGAGATGAAGGAAAAGTACGGTGACGACAGACGTACAGAGATCGTTCTTTCTTCAGACGAGTTCAATCCAGAGGACTTCTATGCTGACGAGGATGTTGTGATCACAATCTCACACCTTGGCTACATCAAGAGAACTTCACTTACCGAGTACCGTCTCCAGAACAGAGGTGGCGTCGGAATGAAGGGAAGCGCAACTCGTGATGAGGACTTCATCGAGCACATCTATGTAGCTAACATGCACAGCACAATGCTCCTGTTCACCCAGAACGGAAAGTGCTACTGGCTCAAGGTATACGAGATTCCAGAGGGATCACGAGCATCGAAGGGACGTGCAATCCAGAACATCATCAACATAGAGCCGGACGACAAGATCAAGACATATCTCAATGTCCGCAACCTCAAGGACGAGGAATATGTAAACAACACATATATTGTACTCGGTACTAAGCAGGGTATCATCAAGAAGACTTCTCTCGAGGCTTACTCAAGACCAAGAGCTAATGGTGTGATCGCTGTTACAGTCCGTGACGGAGATGAACTCCTTGATGCTGTACTTACAAACGGTAACTGCGAGATTCTTCTTGCAGGACGCAAGGGACGTTGCTGCCGCTTCGATGAGACAGATGCAAGAGCACTCGGAAGAACTGCTTCCGGCGTTCGTGGCATAACTATTGATGAGGATGATGAAGTTATCGGAATGATAGCATATGATCCGAATGCTGAAGACGCGTCGGCACACAGCCTTCTCGTTGTCAGCGAGAACGGTTATGGTAAGCGTTCGGAGTTCGACGAGTATCGCAAGACAAACAGAGGCGGAAAGGGTGTCAAGACATTGAATATTACCGAGAAGACAGGTTCTCTCGTGGCAATGAAGAATGTTACTGACGAGAACGACCTTATGATCATCAATCGCTCAGGCATCACCATCAGAATGGCAGTGGCAGACATCAAGGTTGCCGGCCGTGCTACTCAGGGCGTACGCCTTATCAACATCAGAGAGGGAGACTCTATCGCTGCAATTTCAGCTGTCAACAAGTCAGAAGATGAGCAGAATCTTCAGCAGCCGGCAGAAGGACAGGCTTCCGAGTCAACAGAACAGACAAATAACTAAATAACTTAATACTGTATTATTATGAAAAGAATTTTGATCGCATTGGCAGTGCTTCTTTCAGTACAGGTAGCTGATGCACAGACAAAGTCTCCAGAGGCAGCAAAGAAGGCAGTTGTAGCTGCAGAAGAAGCTGCTCAGAACCCTAAGAAGTCTACAAAGGTTGCAACTTGGGTAAAGCTCGCAACATCTTACATGGATGCATACAACGCACCTGCAGGTTCTGCATGGGTAGGAGCATCTAAGCAGGAGCTCCAGCTCCTTATGGGTGGCCAGCAGCCACTTTCAGTTGTGAATGTAGAAGTAGGCGGTGAGGCTCTTGTTAAGGAGTCATACGCAGACAAGGATTTCTACTTCAACTCAAACGGACAGCTCGCGCTTATCGACATTACAAAGCCAGTTGTTGAGAATGCACTTGCAAAGGCTATCGATGCTTACAAGAAGGCATATGAGGTAGACGTAAAGAAGTCAAAGATCAAGGATATTACAGGAGGTCTTGAGATCATCTCGAAGAAGTACATGGATGAGGCTATGAATGCTTACACATTCGGTGACCTCGTGAAGGCATCAGAGCTCTTCGAGGCTGCTGCAAATGCTTCTGCAGTTGAGCCACTTGCAAAGATCGACACCACAGCTCTTTATAACGCAGGATACACAGCGTGGGCTGCAAACAACAACGATAAGGCTAAGGAGATCTTCGAGAAGTGCCTTGAGGTAGGTTACTACTATGAGGGTGGTGAGGTGTTCGCAAAGCTTGGCGACATCTACACTAAGCTCGGTGACGCTAAGAAGGGAGCTGCAATGCTTGAGGAAGGTTTCGTTAAGTTCCCACAGAGCCAGAGCATCCTTATCGGTCTCATCAACTACTACATCTCAAGCGGAGAGGATACAGACCGTCTCTTTGTTCTCATCGACGAGGCTAAGAAGAATGAGCCAAACAATGCATCACTCTACTATGTAGAAGGAAACATCTACAAGGAGCTCAAGCAGACAGATAAGGCAGTTGAGGCTTATCTGAAGTGTGCTGACATCAATCCTGAGTACGAGTACGGCTTCATCGGTGCAGGTGTTCTTTACTATGATCTCGCTGTTGAGCTTTCAGAGAAGGCTTCAAACGAGTTTGATGACGCTAAGTACAACGCTCTCGTTGAGCAGTTCGAGACATCTCTCCACAATGCTCTCGAGCCATTCGAGAAGGCATTCAACCTTACTAAGGACGAGGGTCTTAAGGTGAGCATCGCTGAGTACCTCAAGAACATCTACTATCGTTTCATCTCTAAGGGTACAAGCTACGAGGAGGGTTATAATAAGTATGCAGCTATCGTAGCTGGAAAATAATCATTCCATACATATAATATAAGAAGAGCAGACCGTCAGGCCTGCTCTTCTTTTTCAAATGCTTTGACTATCTTGGCGACAAGCGGGTGTCGGACTATATCTTCGTTCTTGAAGAATATCGTCTTGACACCTTTTATGTTTTTTGTCAGTTCTATTCCTTTAAGGAGTCCTGAGTCCCTCTTGTTCGGAAGGTCGATCTGGCTTGCGTCTCCTGTCACAATGAACTTGGCGTCGCAACCCATACGGGTGAGGAACATCTTGAGCTGTCCGAGATTGGTGTTCTGCGCCTCGTCGAGAATCACGCATGCTCTGTCAAGGGTGCGTCCTCTCATATACGCAAGCGGAGCTATCTGGATGGTTCCTTCAGCCATAAACTCCTGAAGTCTCTTTCCTGGGATCATATCCCCGAGGGCGTCGTACAGAGGCTGGAGATATGGGTCAAGCTTGTCCTTCAGGTCTCCTGGCAGGAAACCGAGCCTTTCTCCTGCTTCCACAGCCGGTCTGGTCAGGATAATCCTCTTAATTTCCCTGTTCTTCAGTGCTCTGACAGCCAAGGCTATGGCTATGTAGGTCTTACCTGTTCCGGCAGGTCCTACTGCAAACAGAAGGTCATTTTCAAAATATGACTTGACCATCTCCTGCTGGGTACGGTTGCGGGCCTTGATAGGCTTTCCGTCGTTGCCGTACACGATGGTGGATTCTCCCGTGAGCTTGAACCTGTCAGGCGATGATTCTCCGTCGAACAGGTCTTCCACATCGTATGGGGTCACGTTCATCTTGTGCTGTCTTCTTTCGATCAGCATATGAAGTTTCTTTTCAAATGAAAGTGTGTCTTCCTCTGTGCCTTCAAGAATGATTTCGTTGCCTCGTGCGACAACTTTCAGATTGGGAAAGTAGGTGCACAAAGCTTCCAGATTCTTGTTGGCTGCCCCATAGATCTCTATAGGGTCAATGGATTCAAGTACAATAGTCTTCTTGCTCATTATCAGTCTTTTATTCCTGTTTTGTCTTTTACGTGGTTATAGGTGTCAATCATTTTGTCATAGTCATACACCCCAGTCCATAAGTCCCTTTTCCCTATGAATTTCTTCACTGGAATCACAGTGTATGATCCATTGTAGCCTCCAGGTCTTGAACACCATATGTAGGTGAATTCAAGCGGCAGGAACTTCAGATCTCCGTTGTGCATGCGGACTACGGAAATTTTTGCCAGCAGTCCAAGTTGGGTGTTCTTTGCGCTCATGTTCGAGACTGCATTTCCCAATGAATATGCCACATTTGCGGAGCCTTTCGCCTGTGTGTCCTGTATGACATGCGGATGACTTCCTATTATGAAATCTGCTCCGTTTTCAACCATCCATTCAGCCATTTCTTCCTGGGTCCCGTTGTGCTTCAGGACATACTCGTCTCCCCAGTGCGGCAGTGCTATCGTAAGGTCTGCATCTTCATTGTATGCCTTTGCGAAAGCTTCCCTCAGGAAGTCTTTATTAGCCATATAATTGACTTTAGGCCAATGAGTTCCACTTCCCATATTTGTTCCGTATGTGAAGTTTATCAAAGCTGTCCTGATGCCTTTCTTCAGCACAAAGAGCGGGTTGGTTTTCGCTCTTTCCTCCTCGTCAGAAGCAAGTCCGGTGAAGCGGACTCCTTCCATATTTCGATATATTTCCAATGTTCTTTCAGCACCCTTGCCTCCTTTGTCGAAGATGTGATTGTTGGCGGTAAGGAATATGTCGAATCCGCAGTCAGCAAGGTAACTGGCGTAACTGTCGGGAGCAGAGAAGCACGGATAGCCTGTGTGCGGTTCTCCAGCCAGTGTGAACTCCATATTCGCTATGGCGATGTCGGCTTGCGCTATCTCCTCTTCAAGCAGGTGGAAATATGAACTGAAATCGTATTCCAGACCACTCCTGTGGGCATTTTGGATCTGGTTGGCGTGCATCATCATGTCTCCTGCAACAAGTATGGTCAGGGTGTCTGATGCAAACAGAGGTTCGACCTCAAAAATCGACTTGGACCATCTTTCTGGCATAATTATTTCTTGTGCATCGAGGGTTGTTCCCCCGAGTGTGCAGAAGGTGATTATTGAAGCTGCTGTAAGCTTAAATATATGTGAAGAAAAAATGGCCAATATCAGTGTTGTTAAGTTTTCTAAGTCATCCCCGACTTGATCGGGGATCTATTGCAAATATATCAAGAATTATTTTGTCTCAGAGTATTAAATCGTTAAATTTGCACGAATACGCAATTTTGAATGCAAAATGAAACGCAACGTGAAAATCTTTGATGGCATGAGACATAATGTAATACTTCTTCTTGCGATTCTTATGATGACAGCTACAAGCTGCGATTTTATGAGAGTGTTGGCTGGAAGGCCTACAAGCAAGGACATTGAGACCAGAAGGCTGGAGATAATCAAGGCTGAGGAAGCTGCGCTTCAGGCAAAACTGGACTCGATCAGAATTAAGGAGGAGAAGAAGGTTGCAGACTCTCTTGCTGCGATGGAATCGTTGGTTTCAGCTGGCGTTGTAATGTCTGGTCCGGAGAGGCTCGGAGGTCTTGTCGAAGAGTCGCTTCCGTCACATTACTATGTGATAGCAGGCGCATTCAAGGAGAGGAAGAATGCTCAGAAACTCGCGGATGATGCGGCTGCCAAAGGTTATAAGGTGTCGCTTCTGAACTGCCGAAGAGGAATGGTCGCTGTAGGACTTTGCCCGTCAGACAACATTGCTGAGGTAGGTCTTGCATATGAATCGTTAAAGAATGAGCTGTTCTTTCCAAAGGATGCGTGGGTGCTTGTAATGGAGTAGTCTATGAAATTGGAGAAGTTGTTTTTAGTGTGCATTGCACTCGTTTTGTCACTGACTGCCGGTGCTCAGTTTCGCGAAGGTGTGTCCTATGAGGAACTCTATGACAGCGAGACTGTTGCAGCTGTAAAGTCTCATGTCAGGGAGCTTTCTGCAAATCATCTTGAAGGTAGGAAGGCCGGCTCGGAGGGAGAGAAGTACGCTGCGGAGTATGTCACATCTAAATTTAAGGAGTATGGTGTGGATGTGCTCTCACCATCCGATGGCGAAGTGTTCGGCATCAAGACGGAATCCGGTGACACGATCACCTCAAGAAACGTAGTCGCCTATGTTCAGGGATATGACAAAAATCTTCGCGACCACTACATCGTGGTCGGTGCCAGATTGGATAATATCGGTACATCAGTCACAATGATCGACGGCAAACCGGTAGAGAGGGTGTACTGCGGAGCCAATGGCAATGCTTCCGGACTCGCAATGCTCCTGGAGCTTGCAAGAATGGTTCAGACCAACTCAATATTGTTCCGCCGCTCTGTCATTTTCGTCGCTTTCGGAGCCTCTACAGAGACATTTGCCGGATCGTGGTATTTCTTGAACCGTTCGTTTAAAGGTGCGGATTCGATTGACGGTATGATAAACCTGGATATGCTCGGTACAGCCTATCACGGTTTTTATGCATATACATCATCAAACTCGGATATGAACGCTCTCATAACCACACTTTCGGGTAATCTTCAGCCGATTGTACCTGAGGTAGTTGCCACAGAGCCGTATCCTTCAGATCACAGAGCCTTCTATGACAAGGAGATCCCGTCTGTGATGTTCACCACCGGCCGTTATCCGGAGCATAATACAGACAGAGACACCCAGTCCATCATAGATTTTGAAAATATGGAAAGGGAACTTGAGTACATCTATAACTTCACTGAGGCTCTTGCCAATGCCAATGAGAAGATGATGTTCCGAACTTCCGACCTGCCTGTCAGCAAGCGTTCAGGCGAGGATGTGGTTTCGTACTATGAATGCGACCAGAGACCGACTTTCCTCGGCACATCGGAGCCTTCCGCGTTCCTTGAAAAGTGGGTCTACCAGTACTTGAGGTACCCGGAGAAGGCTGTCCGTGATGGTGTTCAGGGACGTGTGGTAGTAGAATTCGTCATCGAGAAGGATGGAAAGGTCTCAGATGTCAGAGTTATAAAAGGTGTTTCTGAAGAGCTTGATGCAGAAGCTGTTAAGGTGATAAGCGCCTCCCCTAAGTGGAAGCCTGGAAGGGTGAGGGGAGAGAGAGTCCGTACCTCACTGAGTCTTCCTGTAGAATTCCGACTTGAAAAGAAAGGCTCCAAATCGACAAGGCATTAAAGAATTAATATTATCTTTACAAGATATTTTATATACCTATGGAATACAATTTTAAGGAAATCGAAAGCAAATGGCAGTCATTCTGGGCTGCCAATCAGACATTCAAGGCTGAGATTGACAACTCAAAGCCTAAATATTATGTTCTCGACATGTTCCCGTATCCTTCAGGTGCGGGTCTTCATGTGGGACACCCGCTCGGATACATCGCGAGCGACATCTACAGCCGTTACAAGCGTCTCTGCGGATTCAATGTCCTTCATCCTATGGGATATGACGCGTTTGGACTTCCTGCTGAGCAGTACGCTATCCAGACAGGACAGCATCCTGCAGTGACAACAGAGAAGAACATCGCTCGCTACCGCAACCAGATGGACCGTATCGGATTCTCTTATGACTGGTCACGTGAAGTCCGTACATGCGATCCTGAGTACTACAAGTGGACTCAGTGGGCTTTCCTTAAGATGTTCGACAGCTGGTATGACAACGTACAGCAGAAGGCACGTCCGATCGCTGAACTCGAAGCGGCTTTCGCCCAGGGCGGAAGCGCCGCTGTCGATGCAGCCTGCGGTGACGTGAAGCCGTTTACTGCAGAAGAGTGGGCAGGCTACTCTGAGAAGGAGAAGTCTGATGTGCTCATGCAGTACAGAATCGCTTACCAGGGTGAGACTTCAGTGAACTGGTGCCCTGCTTTGGGTACAGTACTCGCAAACGACGAGGTGAAGGAAGGCTACTCTGTACGTGGCGGACATCCTGTAGAGCAGAAGAAGATGACACAGTGGCAGCTCCGTGTGTCTGCTTACGCAGGCCGCCTTCTCGATGATCTTGAGACTCTCGAATGGACTGATTCACTGAAAGATATGCAGCGCAACTGGATCGGAAAGAGCCAGGGTGCCGAGATGGTCTTCAAGGTTTCAAACGGTGAGCAGGAGTACGACATGACCATCTTCACCACAAGAGCTGACACTGTCTTCGGTGTTACCTTCATGGTGCTTGCTCCAGAGAGCGAGTGGGTAGAGAAACTCACAACACCTGAACAGAAAGAGGCTGTCGAGGAGTACCTCGCAATGGCAAAGAAGAAGACAGAGCGCGAGAGAATGACTCAGGGTAAGAAGGTTACCGGTGTGTTCTCAGGATCATATGCAGTAAATCCTCTTACAGGTGACAAGGTTCCTGTGTGGATTTCTGAGTATGTACTCGCAGGTTACGGTACAGGTGCGATTATGGCGGTACCTGCACACGACAGCAGAGACTATGCTTTCGCAAGACACTTCGATCTTCCTGTGATTCCTCTTATCGAGGGCTGCGACGTAAGCGAGGCAAGCTTCGATGCAAAGGAAGGAAAGATGTGCAACTCAGGTTTCCTTAACGGAATGGATGTAAAGGAGGCGATCCCGGCAGCTATCGACTATGTCGAGAAGCACGGAATAGGCCGCAGAAAGATAAATTACCGTCTCCGCGATGCGATCTTCTCTCGTCAGAGATATTGGGGAGAGCCTTTCCCAATGTACTTCAAGGACGGCATCGCTACACCTATGCCTTTCGAGTCACTTCCACTCGAGCTTCCTGAAGTAGACAAGTTCCTTCCTACAGAGACAGGAGAACCACCTCTTGGACGTGCTGAGGGATGGACAGTGGACGGTTATCCTATCGAGAAGAGCACAATGCCAGGTTTCGCAGGTAGCAGCGCCTACTATCTCAGATATATGGATCCTCACAACAGCGAGGCTCTTGTAAGCAAGGAGGCTGATGAGTACTGGCAGGATGTTGACCTCTATATCGGTGGTACTGAGCATGCTACAGGTCACCTCATCTACTCTCGTTTCTGGAACAAGTTCCTCTATGACCTCGGATACATCTGCAAGAACGAGCCGTTCAAGAAGCTCATCAACCAGGGTATGATCCAGGGCCGTTCGAACTTCGTGTACAGAATCATCAACACAAACACTTTCGTATCAGCAGGACTCAAGGATCAGTACGAGACAACTGAGATCCACGTGGATGTGAACATCGTCTACAACGACCGTCTTGATCTCGAGGCTTTCCGTAACTGGATGCCGGAGTACGCAACTGCAGAGTTCATCCTCGAGGATGGCGAGTATGTTTGCGGATGGGCTGTCGAGAAGATGTCAAAGTCTATGTTCAACGTGGTTAATCCAGATATGATCTGCGACACTTACGGTGCTGACACATTGAGACTTTACGAGATGTTCCTCGGCCCGCTTGAGCAGTCTAAGCCTTGGGACACTAAGGGTATCGACGGTGTAAACCGTTTCCTCAAGAAGGTCTGGAGAATGTTCTATGACCGTGACGGCTTCATCGTGACAGACGAGAAGGCTACGCCTGAGGAACTCAAGTCTCTCCACAAGCTCATCGGCAAAGTACGCACAGACATCGAGGCGTTCTCATTCAACACAGCTGTCAGCGCATTCATGATTGCAGTCAACGAACTCAACGACCTCAAGTGTACAAAGCGCGAGATCCTTGAGCCGATCGTTATACTCCTTTCTCCGTTCGCTCCGCACATAGCAGAGGAACTTTGGGAGGCACTCGGCCACAAGGAAAGCATCACATATGCAGCTTTCCCTGAGTATGTAGAGGCATACACTATCGAGAATACATGCACTTATGCGGTTTCTTTCAACGGTAAGACAAGATTCACTGTCGATCTCCCTCTCGATATGCCACGCGAGGAGGTTGATGCTCACGTAAGAGGACTGGAGCTTACTTCGAAATATGTTGCCGGTGGCAATATCGTGAAGGTTATCGTAGTACCTGGAAAGATTGTAAATATAGTTGTAAAATAAATATGAAGCTTGAGAAGATCTTGGCTACCATCTGGGATTATTTCCTGATGACAGTCGGTTCAGTCATCTTCGTGATGGCCTGGACCTCCTTCCTTATTCCTAACGGACTTGCCAGTGGTGGTCTGACAGGTCTCTGTACCATTCTTCAGTATGGTACTGGCATACCTGTGGGATGGACCTACCCGGCCCTTAACGTGATTCTCCTCCTCCTCGGATTCCTTGTCTTAGGTAAGGGATTCGGATTCAAGACCATCTATGTGATCGCCTTCACATCCATATTGTTCGAAGTGCTTCCTAAATTTCCGGCACTTGAGGTTCTTATGGATGAGAAACTTCTCGTGGTGCTTGTGGGTGCGGCAATGGAATCTGTAGGTATCGGACTTGTTCTTCTAAGGGGAGGAAGTACTGGTGGTCTGGATATCATAGCAATGATTATCAATAAGTTCTGGCCAATTTCCGTGGGTAGGGTTTATCTCTGTCTCGACATATTTATCATATCTACCCTCCTGCTAGTACCAGAAAAAGGTCTTGTGGACATGATATATGCATATCTGATGATGGTTGGTTTCTCGTTCGGTATTGACTTCGTTCTTCTTGGCAACAAGTCTACCGTACAGATTCTTGTCTTCTCAGACAACTATAAGGAAGTTGCCGACTATATCATCAACGATATGAGGAGAGGTGTAACAGCACTCGAGTCTGTCGGATGGTACACTCAGAAGGAAAGCAAAGTCCTTATGATCGTGGCAAGAAAGAATCAGATGCACGAGATTGTGACAGGAGTGAAGTCTATTGACAGGAAAGCATTCATTTCAGTGTCATCTGCAATGAGTGTATATGGTGAAGGATTTGAGGATGTCAAGTCAGGCTTGAAGAAGATAACAAAAAAAGAAAAGTAGAAAATGGCAAAGGGATTATTGAAGACCTCTCTAGCCACTACGGCTAAGGAGTATGCTCTTATCACATTCGGCCTTGCGATGTATGCACTTGGTTGGACTTTGTTCCTTCTCCCGAACAACCTCGTGGGAGGTGGAGTGTCCGGTTTTGCATCCATCGTTATGTATGCCACAAAGATTCCTATGAGTGTGACATACTTCGTGCTCAACATCCTTCTCCTTATCATAGGAACCAAGATTCTGGGAACTGGATTTGGAGGTAAGACCATATATGCAATCTTTATGACTTCTTTCCTTCTCGGATTGATGCCTAAGATTGTACCTGTGGAGTTTGTTCACGAGCTTACATCTAACGGAAAACTTATCTGTACTGTTCTGGGTGGAGTCATGGCCGGCTTCGGTATCGGACTTTCAATGTCTCAGGGCGGTAGTACCGGAGGAACTGACATCATCGCCCTTGTATGGTGCAAGTTCTACGCAGCATCTCCAGGTAGGGTCATCCTTATTATAGATATAGGTATTATCCTTTCATCACTTCTCTTCCCGTCATATACAGATGCGGGCGAACTCCTTCCTTTCACAGAGAAGCTTGCTATCGTAGTGTACGGTCTTGCTCAGGTGACAGTATGTGGCTACTCGATTGACCTCTATCTTTCAGGTACAAAGCAGTCGGTACAGGTCTTCATCTTTACCAAGAAGGTTACAGAGATGGCGGATGCGATTGCATTCGATATGAAGAGAGGCGTGACAGTTATTCCTGCCAAGGGATGGTACTCTAAAGAGGAGAAGGAAGTGGTCATGGTAGTGACAAGAAAGGCTGACTTGAATCTTCTTCTCAAGTATGTCAAGACTATTGACTCTGAGGCTTTCCTTTCAGTTTCCAGTGTAATGGGAGTTTATGGCCAGGGATTCGATACCATCAAAGTCAAAGGAAAGAACTAATTCGTTAAAAAAAAAGAAAAAGTTTTAAAAAAAAGAAAAATGTGACGAATGTCGCCATTCCAGCTAAGGCTGAGATGGCGACATTACGTATTTTTGTTGTACCAATGATTTTGATGATATGAAATACTTATTTGGAATTTTGCTTCTTGTTATGACTGCTTTCCTGGCAGTCATTCAATTTGTAAGGAATGTCAAGTTCGCTGCGATGGTGGATAAGAGGAGCAGGTTAAGTCCTTGGATACTGTTGACAGGATCCTTTGTCCTTATAGTTGATATGTGTTCACCGGGAACTTGCACTGTCCGTATGACAGCCGACCTGCTGCTTCCCATTACCTGTTTTGTCCTGCTTGTGTCCTCTTTATGGCATTATAAGAAAATAGCGTGGCTGGTTGCTCTCCTGGTCATTCTGGAATTGATGCAGGCTCTCTATTATATGATAAGTCTTACAGGATTGTTGCCTCCTCCGCATCTGTATGTCTCTCTCGCTGTTGAGATGGCTGCGCTGACAGTCATAGCATTTCAACTGGTGATAGGAATATGGAAGAGGATGAAATCGATAAAGGAGGTGATGAAATCCGGAACAATATGGACTAATGTGATGGTGAGCGTTGATGCAGTATATCCTTTACTTATGATCATGAATTTCTCCCTGTATCTTTTCGTTACATGCCTTGTTGGCTCTTTTGAAGGCATTCACTCTTATATGTTCTTGATTATTGCAGGACTGTCCCTTGCTGCACTCGCTCTGAGATTGTACCTGGATTCGGCCTTTGTTGTATGGCAACGGCAGGAAAGACGTATTGTCGAATCAATGAAGGTAACCAGTGTTGAATCAGCAGTCGATGTCTCAAGGATAGATAACATCTATAAGGATATATATGAACGTGTGATAGCTTATTTTGAGAAAGAAAAGCCCTTCCTTGACAACAAGCTTACTATAAATGATGTCGTGCATTCTCTTTACACAAACAAGCTTTACATATCACGTGCGATCAGCCAGTTTACAGGCAGAAATTTCTGCCAGTTCGTGAACTATTATCGTGTTATCTACTCGATGCAGTGCTTCCGTGAGAATCCGGATCTGAAGATGCACGAACTGGCCACAATGAGCGGCTTCAACTCCATCGTCTCTTACAATATGGCCTTCAGACTTTTTATGGGTGAGAATCCGAGTGAATGGAGCAGAAAAGAGAAGACACGCAAGATAAAGAGCAAAAAATAAGTTGTGGAATCGGCGGCGGAAGATTATCTTTGCGGAAAATTGAATATAAACGATTTAGATATGGCAGACGAGAAGATTATTTTTTCGATGAACGGTGTTGGCAAGATCCTGCCTCACAACAACAGGGTGATCCTCAAGGACATCTATCTTTCATTCTTTTATGGTGCAAAAATCGGTATTGTCGGATTGAACGGATCCGGTAAGTCTACCTTGATGAAGATCATTGCCGGTATCGAGACCGGTTATCAGGGTGAAGTGGTTTGGGCACCAGGCTATTCTGTAGGTTACCTTGAGCAGGAGCCTCAGATGGATCCGAACAAGACCGTTCTTGAAGTGGTTCAGGAAGGTGTTCAGGAGGTTATGGACATCCTCAAGGAGTATGAGGAAGTCAACATGAAGTTCTGCGAGCCTATGTCAGACGAGGAAATGGCTGCTCTCATCGAGCGTCAGGGTGAATTGACAGAGAAGATCGAGCACTGCGGTGGCTGGGAGATCGACTCTAAGCTCGAAAGAGCTATGGATGCCCTCCAGTGTCCTCCATCAGATGCACTTGTTGCAAACCTCAGTGGTGGTGAGCGCCGTAGAGTTGCTCTTTGCCGCCTCCTTCTCAGACAGCCTGATGTGCTTCTCCTTGACGAGCCTACCAACCACCTCGATACAGAGAGTATCCAGTGGCTCGAGGCGCATCTTCAGCAGTATAAGGGTACTGTCATCGCAGTTACCCACGACCGTTACTTCCTTGACAATGTAGCTGGATGGATCCTTGAACTCGACAGAGGTGAGGGTATTCCTTGGAAGGGTAACTATTCTTCATGGCTTGATCAGAAGAGCAACCGTCTTGCTCAGGAGGAGAAGCAGGAGAGCAAGCGCCGCAAGGCCCTTGAAAGAGAGCTCGAGTGGGTACGTATGGCTCCTAAGGCACGTCACGCCAAGTCTAAGGCACGTCTGGGTGCATATGAGAAACTTGCATCTGATGACGGACGCGAGAAAGAGGCTAACCTCGAGATCTTCATCCCTAACGGACCGAGACTCGGTAACAAGGTCATTGAGTTCAAGAACGTATCGATGGGCTATGGCGACAAGCTTCTTTATGAGGATCTCAACTTTGTGCTTCCGCCAGCAGGTATCGTGGGTGTGATCGGTCCTAACGGTGCAGGTAAGACTACTCTCTTCCGCCTTATCATGGGTCTTGAGACCCCACAGTCAGGTGAGATCACTATCGGTGAGACTGTAAAGCTCGCTTATGTAGACCAGCAGCACAGAAGCATCGATCCTGATAAGTCAGTATATGAGACTATCGCTGAGAACTCTGAGTTCGTGAAGCTCGGCAAGAGGGAAGTGAATGCACGTGCATATGTGTCGCGTTTCAATTTCTCGGGAGCAGATCAGGAGAAGCTCTGTGGTATCCTTTCAGGTGGTGAGAGAAATCGTCTCCACCTTGCCTTGACTCTTAAGGACGAGGGTAACGTGCTCCTTCTCGACGAGCCTACCAACGACGTGGATGTGAACACAATCCGTGCTCTTGAGGAAGGTCTTGAGAACTTCGCGGGATGTGCTGTAGTAATCTCACACGACAGATGGTTCCTTGACCGAATCGCAACACACATCCTCGCATTCGAGGGCGATTCACAGGTGTACTTCTTCGAGGGAACATACTCTGAGTACGAGGAGAACAAGAAACGTCGTCTTGGCAACGAGGAGCCAAAGAGATTCAAGTACAAGAAACTCATGGCAGAGTAATCGGTCTTTCTGGCGATTTAATATGAAAACAGGTGGTAATTGAAGAAACTTCAGTTGCCACCTGATTTTATTCCCTGTCCCACATTGATTTAAACAATATTTATTTATAATTTTGTAGATTGTAAAAATATTTAAAAACGATGAAGAAGTTTTCTTTGCCAAAAGACGGTGGACTTATCGAAGCAGGCCTGCCAAGCGGAATCCTTCATAGCTATGAAAGGATCCCTACCAACATTTTTGAGGATGAAGAAGTAGCAAGTGCAGAACTTGCAGACGAGATCGTTTCTCATATCAACTCAAGCGAAGGCGTTTTCAAACTCGGTCTCAGTACCGGCTCGTCACCTGTAGCTCTTTATCATGAGCTTGTGAAAAGATACGAGGAAGGAAAGGTCTCATTCGCAAATGTTGAGATCTTCAGTATTGACGAGTACTATCCAGCTCCTGTGAAGTCACAGAGCCGTAACCGTCGTCTATACTCGGAGTTCCTTGATAAGGTCGACGTGAATATGGCCAATGTCAACATCCCGTCTTTTGAAAACGTAGTAGAAACCACTGCTGTGACTGAATACTGCGCTGAATTCGACAGAAAGGCGACAGGTCTTGACTTCCTTGTTATGGGTATCGGATCATATGGCGAGGTCGGATTCAATGAAGAAGGATCTTCAGAAAAGAGCCGCACAAGGACAGTGCTTCTGTCTTACACTTCAAGAAAGAGACAGGCAAAGAACTTCGGAGGAAACGTTGACGAGACTCCTCGTACTGCTATCGCAATGGGTATCTCTACAATGCTGACAGCAAAGAAGATCGCTCTTATCGGTTGGGGAGAGGACAAGGCCCAGATCGTCAAGAGGATTGTTGAGGATGAGGCAAGTGCACAGTGCCCGGTGTCCTTCCTTCAGAAGCATGAGGACATCACCTTCTATGCTGATGAGAACTCTGCCAGCATGCTCACAAGAAATGTAGCACCTTGGCTCGTAGGTCCTTGCGACTGGACTCCTAAATTCATCAGAAAGGCTGTCGTATGGCTTTGCGAAAAGGTGGACAAGCCGATTCTCAAGCTTACTCAGGGCGACTATCTCGCAAACGGACTCGGTGAACTTCTCGAACAGAAGGATTCATACGACCAGATAAACATCAAGGTCTTCAATGACCTTCAGCACACCATTTCAGGATGGCCGGGAGGAAAGCCTAATGCTGATGACTCCACAAGACCGGTGGCTTCGACACCGTTCCCTAAGAAGGTCATCATCTTCTCTCCACATCCGGATGACGACGTGATCTCTATGGGTGGAACATTCATCCGTCTTGTTGAGCAGGGACACGATGTTCATGTTGCATATGAGACATCAGGAAACGTAGCCGTTCACGATGATGTTGTCCTCCAGCATATGGACGCAGCCAATGAGCTCGGATTCGGAGACAGATTCGACGAGGTAAAGGAAATCATTGCTTCCAAGAAGCCAGGCCAGCCTGAGCCGAGAGCGCTCCTGAATCTCAAGGGAGCTATCCGCCGTGCAGAGGCAAAGAGTGCGGTGCGCTCATTCGGTCTCAACGACAAGACAAACTGTCACTTCCTGAATCTTCCATTCTATGAGACAGGTGGAATCAAGAAGGGTGAGAGAACACAGAAGGACATCGACATCATCATCGAACTTCTCGAGCAGGTGAAGCCTCATCAGATTTATCTTGCAGGTGACCTTGCTGACCCTCACGGCACACATCGTGTATGTACAGAGGCTGTGCTTGAGGCAATCAACCAGCTCAAGGGCAAGGCAGAATGGCTCGAGTCGTGCCACGTGTGGCTGTACAGAGGCGCCTGGATGGAGTGGGAACTTGGCAGGGTAGACATGGCAGTTCCGCTCAGTCCGGATGAGGTGATCAAGAAGCGTCACGCTATCTACCGTCACCTCTCTCAGAAGGACATCGTGCCGTTCCCAGGAGAAGACCCACGTGAGTTCTGGCAGAGAGCCGAGGAAAGGACACAGAACACAGCAAACCTCTATGATAAGTTGGGAATGGCTGAGTACCAGGCAATTGAAGTATTTGTGAAATTATTTTAAGATATAGATATATGAGAGTTCTTATTCATCAGAATGCAGCTGAAGGCTCTGTATGGGCCGCAAAATACATCGTGTCACGCATTAAGGCTAAGGCCGCAGTGACAGACCGTCCATTTGTTCTCGGACTTCCTACCGGAGGTACTCCTGTAGCAACCTACCAGGAGCTTATCAGAATGTACCAGGCAGGTGAGGTGTCATTCAAGAATGTCATCACTTTCAATATGGATGAGTATGTAGGTCTTCCTGAGGAGCACCCTGAGAGTTATCATTCATTTATGGCAAGAAACTTCTTCGATCACGTAGACGTTCCGAAGGAGAATATCAACATCCTTAACGGAAATGCCGAGGATCTCGCAGCTGAATGTGCAGCATATGAGGCAAAGATCGTTGCTGCCGGCGGTATTGATCTCTTCATGGGTGGAGTAGGTGAGGATGGTCACCTTGCTTTCAATGAGCCATATTCATCTCTCGTGTCACGCACAAGAGTAAAGAGCCTTACTTATGACACCATAGTAGTTAACTCGCGTTTCTTTGACGGTGACATCAGCAAGGTACCTACAACAGCCCTTACAGTGGGTGTCGGTACAGTAATGGATGCTAAGGAAGTACTCGTTCTCGCATTCGGTCACAAGAAGGCAAATGCCCTTCGTGAGGCTATCGAGGGAGCATATTCACAGAAGTGCACCTTGTCAGCTCTCCAGGCTCATCCGCACGGAATCATCGTTACTGACGAGCTCGCTGTAGGTGAACTCAAGGTAAATACATACAGATATTTCAAGGATATCGAGAAGGAAAACCTTCTCTAATCTAAGGATATATATAAGTCGCCTTCAATGCAAATTGAAGGCGTTTTTTTATTTTTTGTGTATATTTGCCGGGTCGTATGACACGTATTAAACACTAAATCTACATTTATATGAATAAATTAAGACCATTTATTCTCGCTGCTGTCGTAGTGCTGGCAGGACTGCTCGCATACGGACTGTGGACAATTCCAAGCCCTAAACCTGTTGATGCTGAAGGATTTTCATCAGCACGCGTTGTAAAGGACATCGAGGTCCTTTCAAAAGAACATCATTCTGTTGCTCATCCTGAGGAAAGAGCAAAGGTCAGAGAGTATCTCATCGGAAGACTGAAAGGACTCGGTGCTGACACCGTGCAGCTTTTCAGCTATGACTCGCTGACAGGACCAGAGAACAAGCACGTTGTATATACATTCGATGCTCACAATATCGTAGCGGACTTCCATCCTCTCAAGGAGACTGAAGACACAACTTACCTTATGCTTGTGGCACATTATGACTCAAGGTATTCTCAGCCTATGCCTAAGGACACCGTGTGGTCTTATGGTGCAGCTGATGACGGCTACGGTGTAGGTGTGATCCTCGAGACTATGAACCACCTCCTTAAGACCCGTGACAACTGGTCGCAGGGAGTGAAGGTGCTCTTCACAGATGCTGAGGAGGTCGGCATGGTCGGAATGAAGGCCATGTGGAAGAATGACAGGGATGCCTTCGACAAGGTCGGCTTTATGATCAACATCGAGGCTCGCGGACCTATGGGACCATGCCTCCTTTTTGAGGCTTGCCCTGGCAATGAGAAGGTTATGGATCTTTATGCTGAGGCTGCAAAGTACCCATATACTTATTCCCTTACTACTGTGGTATATAACTTCATGCCTAACTTCACAGACTTCACAATCGTGAAGGATGAGATTCCTGGCTTGAACTTCTCTACTATTGCAGACATCAACCATTATCATACAGATCTTGACAACTTCAGCAACATCAGAGAGAAGTCTATCCAGCACTATGGTGCCCAGGTTCTTCCTATCGCAATGAAGTATGTTACTGAGCCTGCATATGCAGATAAGGACTATTTCAGGGCAGATGCTGATGCAACCAACTTCACTATTCCTGCTCTTGGCCTCTTCAACTTCAGCAAGGGTATGTACAAGGTTGTGTGCTGTGTGATCTTCCTTGTGTTCCTCCTTCTCCTTGCATTTGAGGGATTACGCGGAAGAATGAAGGCGTCTAAGGTGTTCGCTACATCTTTGAAGGTCCTTGTTTCAGGTCTTGGAGTACTCGCTGCGGGGCTTCTCCTTGCATATGTGTGCTCGGCTATTGCCGGCGCGAAGTTCAAGCTCTTCGGTATCATCCAGGGTGTGCCTTTCGACAATGTGGCAATGATTATCGCTACAGTTGTGATCTTTGCCGCTACTTTGGCTGTGTACATTTCAAAGAGAAGAAAGGCTGTCCGTGAGGTGGCTGGTTCAATGCGTACAAGTGCAACATACAATGCAATCAGCAAGCACGCATACACAACTCTCTTCGGAACTCTTGCCCTTATGTTTGTACTTGGCGCAGTGCTTCTCTTCGCCCTCGGTGAGAACCTTATGTTCTTCATCCCTCTTGCATTCGCTACCATTGCAATGGTGCTCTATCACCTTACCAACCTCAAGCTCTGGCTCGTGGCTGCCATCGGAATGATCCTGCTTCACGCATTCTCATTCCTCTACGCCCTCACAATGGCCCTCACCCTCGGAGCCTTCGGCGCAGTAGCAATGCTCGCATTCTTCGACATGATGGTCCTCATCCCGCTCGCGGACCTCTACATCCTTGCCCCAGCAAAGAAGTAATGTCAATCAAATATATATGAAAACAGGTGGCTAAGTCGAACTTAGCCACCTGTTTCAGTATATAGATATATCGGATTAATATCCGAAGATTTCTTCGAGGGTGAGGGTCTGGATTGGGCCGAGGGTCTTGAGGTAGTCTGTGTCAAGGTCCTTGATGTCGCCCAGGATGCCGTAGACATATTTCCTGTTCTTCACCCATTCCTGCTGTGTTGCCTTCACATCGTCGAGTGTGAGAGTCTGCGCTACCTCGAAGATCTGCTTTGAGCGTGGCTCTGTGAGGCCCAGCTCGCGGCTTCTGATGTAGCTGCCGATGATCTGGCTGTTTGACACTCTTTCTGTTCTGATGCGGCTTACAAGTGCCTCCTTTGCGATGCTGAACGCTGTCTCTGACTCAGGCATGTCGTTGATGATCTCGTCGAAAGCCTCGATTGCAGTCTCCATCTTGTCATTCTGAGTGGCGATGAAAGCGTAGTACATGTAAGTGTCTTCCTTGTGTGCAGGCATATAGAGACGTGCGCTTGAAGAGTAAGCGAGACCGCGTGCCTCACGCATCTCCTGGAACACGATTGCGTTCATTCCGCCTCCGAAGTACTCGTTGTACAGGTTGATGTGTGGATCAGCTGCAAGGTCGAGCTTCTCTCCTCTGTTAGAGTACTGGAAGTAGTAGATCTGCTTTGCATCGTATGGAGCAACGTACACCTTGTTCTCTGTTGCAGGAAGATATGTGGTGTAGGTTCTCTCAAGTGGCTTAGGATTCTCCGCAACCTTGTGGTTTGCAGCCAAAAGCTCAGTTGCTTCAGCTACCGTAGCAGGACCATAGTAACGGATCTCGTGCTCGCATCCGAGAACCTCACGGATCTTTGAAAGAAGCTCCTCAGATGTGATGTTCTTGATCTGCTCGTCTGTCATTGTGGTCTTCTTGATGTACTCAGGACCGTAGAAGATGTACTCCTGAAGAGCGCTGAAGCAAGTACTCTGGTTGAGTTTTGCGTCTGTACGGTACTTGAGCATATCAGCCTTGAGGTTAGCAAGAATCTCCTCATTCGGAATCGCATTGTAGGCGAGATCTTCTACGATGGCCATAGCCTGAGGCATATTCTCAGCAAGTCCGCTTACAGAGACAGCTGTCTGGTTGCTGCTTGATGTAAGTCTGAAGCTGCATGCAAGCTGATACATCTCCTGTGCGATCTCCTCAGCGCTTCTGGTAGGAGTGCCGAGATAGCTGATGTAGTCGAATGCAAGGTTGAGAGCCGGGTCTGTCTCGATACCTGTGTTGTAGACATAGCTGATGTTAGTGATGTCATTAAGCTTGTTCTGTGCGTAGAGAACTTCCATACCGTTCACATCGAAGAACTTCATGTTCTTGTCGTAGTCTACATAGACAGGCTCGATAGGCTCAACTTCTGTTGCCTGGATCTCAGCAAGGAATGCGCTCTGTGCATCACGATTGGCCTTGATAGGGGTAATCTTAGGTGCAGAAACCTTCTGGACTGTCTTGTCCTCTCCCTGTCTCTTGTAAATCACAGCATAGTTGTTGTCCTTGAGGTATTTGTTTGCCCAATCTACAACATCCTGCTTAGTTACCTTTCCAAGGTTCTCAAGAAGTGCCACTTCATCTGCCCAGTCAGTTCCGTTGATGAAAGACTGTACATACATGTCTGCTCTGTCTTCATTGCTCTCAAGCGATCTCATCTGATTCATCTTGAGGTTGTTGATTGTACCTGTAAGCAGGGCCTCGTCGAATTCTCCGTTGCGAAGCTTTACGATTTCACCCATGACAAGGTCCTTTGCCTGCTCGAGGGTCTGGCCTTCCTTAGGGTTTGCCATAATGATAAATTCACCTCCGTCAGGTCTTGTGTAAGACATTGCATCAGCTCCGAGGACCTTCTGCTGCTGGTTGAGGTCGAGATCGATCAGACCGGCAGAGCCGTTTGAAAGTACATAAGCTACTACGTCTGCAATCATCGCATCCTCAGTTCCTGCTCCCGGATACTTCCAGCCGATCATCACGTTTTCCGCGTCAAGACCGTAGACATCCTTGCTTACAGGAGTCTCAATCACTGTCTTGGTCTCGAAATCCACCTCAGGAAGATCCTTGTTAGGCTCCATCTGACCGAAGTACTTCTCGATCACAGCAAGCATCTTGTCTGGGTCGAAATCACCGCTGAGACAGATAGCCATGTTGTTAGGAACATAATAGGTCTTGTGGTAGTTCTTGATGTTAGTGATCGATGGATTCTTCAGGTGCTCCTGAGTTCCAAGCACTGTCTGTGTTCCGTATGGATGGTCAGAGAAAAGGATTCCGTCCATAGCCTCGAGAGCCTTGCGGAAGTCTCTTGTGAGTGACATGTTCTTTTCCTCATACACAGTCTCAAGCTCTGTGTGGAAACCTCTGATCACAGGGTTCATGAAACGGTCTGCCTCGATGCGTGCCCAGTTCTCGATCTGGTTTGAAGGAATGTCCTCTACATACACAGTCATGTCTGTAGAAGTGTAGGCATTGGTACCTTCAGCTCCGATCACTGACATGAGCTTGTCATACTCGTTAGGAATGAAATAGTCTGAAGCCAAGTAGCTTACAGAGTCGATCTTCTGGTAAATACGTGCTCTTTCAGCCTCATCCTCGGTGTTGCGGTACACCTCGAACAATGCCTCGATCTCGTCCAGAAGCGGTTTCTCAGCGGCGTAGTCTGCTGTTCCGAACTTCTGGCTTCCCTTGAACATGAGGTGTTCGAAGTAGTGGGCGAGTCCTGTTGTTTCAGAAGGGTCGTTCTTACCTCCGACCTTCACTGCAATGTAGGTCTGGATGCGGGGAGTCTCCTTATTTACACTCATATACACCTTGAGTCCGTTGTCAAGGGTGTACATCTTTGTACCCAGCGGGTCATTTGCCACAGTTTCATACTTGTACTGTGAGCAGCTTGCGAGCACTGCCAAGAGTGCTCCAAGAATCAGTGTTCTTATCTTCATATGGTTGGGGATTGGTTTTCTCTTTTAGTCGCGGCGTGCCATGCCGATATAATAAAGGAGGGTTGCAAGTGAACTCAATGCAGCTACAACATAGGTATATGCAGCCCACTTAAGTGCGTCGATGGCCATAGGCTGAGTGCGGCTGTCTGTTATTCCGCTTGCCGAAAGCCACGAGATGGCTCTGCTGCTGGCGTTGATCTCTACAGGGAGGGTTATAAAGCTGAAGAGGGTAGTGAGGGCAAAGAGGCCTATGCCAAGCCAGAGGAGTCCAGGGAATACGTTGATGAATATGACTCCTGCCAGGAGTACCCACTGAACGATGCTAGATGCGAAGCTCACGGCAGGTACAAGGGCTGTGCGCATACGCACTGGGGCATAACCTTTGGCATACTGGACAGCGTGACCGCACTCGTGTGCAGCGACAGCTGCGGCAGCGATGCTTCTGCTTGCATATACACTTTCGCTCAATGCGACAGTCTTGGTCTGAGGGTTGAAGTGGTCGGTGAGCATACCGCGGGTCGGTACGACCTTCACGTCGTAGATACCGTGGTCGTTCAACATCTTTATAGCTACTTCCGCACCGGACATTCCGTTAGGAAGACCGACCTTGGAATACTTGTTGAATCTGCTCTGAAGCGTGTTCTGCACGATGATGCTCACAATAAAAATAACAATCAGAATAAACCAGATGTTCATGTTGATATAATTTAATTATTAATGATAATACTGACAATTTGTCTGTATGCGGCTGGAATAGCCTCCTGGACAGACGGTGCGTTTGTATGCAAAAATTATACAATATTACAAAGTTGAGAAATTCTGTCATATTTTTAGTATTTTTGCAGGCGTTTTTAAGGAAAGAAGATGTTTAGGAATGACGATTTTTCGAGACTTGAGATAAATCTTAACGGCTGTCTCGATAACTATAAATACTTCAGGTCCAGGATCGACGCTTCGACCAGGCTTCTCGTGCTTGTCAAGGCGAATGCCTATGGCCATGGCGCTGTCCAGTTCGCTTCCCTTATGGAGGAGGCGGGTGCGGATTATCTCGCGGTTGCTTATCCTGTTGAGGGAATAGAACTGCGTGAGGCAGGAATCAAGGCTCCGATTATGGTGCTTACAGCCGGAACAGACTTCTTCAATGAGATCATAGACAATTCCCTCGAACCGGGTATTCCAAACCTTTACTCTCTCAAAGCTCTGTGTGAGACTCTTGACAAGAGGGGAGTGAAGGATTTTCCTGTACACATCAAGCTTGACACAGGAATGCATCGTCTTGGCTTCATGACAGAGGAACTTGAGGAACTTATGGACTTCTTGAAGGACTGTCCTCAGGTGAAGGTTAAGTCAGTATATTCACATCTTGCTGCGGCAGACGACCCTTCCAATGACGGGTTTACCCTTGGCCAGATCGAACTCTTCCAGCAGAACGCCGACCGTCTTTCGTCCGTACTTGAAGAGAAACCGCTTTACCATATCCTTAATTCTGCCGGAATCGAAAGATTCCCTCAGTTCCAGTTCGATATGGTGCGTCTCGGTATCGGTATATACGGAGTGAGCGCCTTGCCGGGAAATCACCTGAGCACAGTGGCGTCGTTCAAGTGCAAGATCCTTCAGATCAAGACCTTGAGCCCTGGAGATGGTACAATTGGATATGGCCGTCACGGTAAGATCGCCCCTGAGGGAACAGTGGTGGCTACAATTCCAGTGGGATATGCAGACGGACTCGACCGTCATCTCAGCTGCGGAAAGGGCTATTTCACAGTCAACGGCCACAGGGTTCCGACTATCGGAAATATATGTATGGACATGACTATGCTCGACGTCACAGGAGTCGATGCCAAGGTCGGTGACACAGTGACAATCTTCGGAGACGATCCGACAGTGACAGATCTCGCAAAGATTCTCGACACCATTCCGTACGAAATCCTCACTTCAGTCCCTCGCCGTATCGAAAGGATAATTGTAAAATAGCGTGTAAACCGGAAATATATGAATACTCCCAACGAATTGAACAGCAATAAGAAATATAGAGTACTGTTTGTCTGCCTCGGAAATATATGCCGCTCTCCGGCTGCGGAAGGCATCTTCCGACATATAGTGAAGGAAAACGGTAAGGAGGAGTATTTCAAGATTGATTCAGCGGGAACATATGGCGGACATGCCGGCGAGCATCCTGACAGGAGAATGCGTACAGCCGCTCTCTACCGTGGCTATGGACTGACTCACAGTTCGCGTCAGATCAGAAGCCTTGACTTCCTGGATTTCGACCTCGTGATAGCTATGGATGACCAGAACTACGAGGATCTCATGCATCTTGCCCCTTCAGTTGAGGCGACACACAAGATCAAGAGGATGGCATCCTTCCTGACAACTCATAAGATCTCGTACATCCCGGATCCTTACTATTCCGGCTCAGAAGGCTTCAGCCTCGTCCTCGACCTCCTCGAAGAGGGGTGCCAGAATCTTTATGATAAAATCATCAATTCGGAAATATAAAAGATTGCCGGTCAGGCCGGCAATGACGTCAGATATGAAACAACCATCTCCGGCAATGACGTGATTTTTCATCTTATGGCGATATACAACAGTCATCCCCGGCCTAGACCGGGGATCGCTGTTTTTATATAAGACCGAGTAATCTGCTTCGAGATAACATACAGGCTCCTATCGGTCCTGCCTTCTCTCCGAGCTTCGAGAACTTTATGACGGTGTCCTTGCTGACCAGATTCAGAGAGTGCTTCTGAATCGAGCTCTTGATAGGGAGCAGCAGGTAGTCCTTTGCTTTGGAAACAATGCCTCCGATGACCACGAGCTCAGGGTTGAAGATGTTGATGAGTCCCGCAATCGCCCTTCCAAGAGTCGCTCCGGTCTTCTCGACAATCTCAATCGCCAGAACATCTTCCTCTGCAACTGCATTAAGTATGTCGTAGAGGCTGATCTGCTCGCCGTTTCTGTAAGCTTCTGCAAGTACTGATGCTCTTCCTTCCTCAAGCTTCTCTGTGAACATCCTGTGGATAGCTGATCCCGATGCCGCAGTCTCAAGGCAGCCGGTCTTGCCGCAGTGGCAGATCTGGTTGTTGTCCATGAAAGGGAAGTGACCGATCTCTCCGGAGTAGCCTGACTTTCCATATGACAGTTTTCCGTCGATGATCATTCCCATACCGAGGCCCCAACTTACGTTGATGAAAAGCATGTTCTTTTCATTGTTGGCGACTCCGCATATATATTCTCCATATGTCATTGCCCTTGAGTCGTTCTCCACGAACACAGGCGCTCCGAGCTCGTCTTCCATAAATGCTCCGATCGGTCTGTCTTCACCGATGAAATAGGTGAAGCAGTAGCCGGTCTCGTGGTTGACTCTACCAGTGAGGTTGATGCCGTAGGCCCTGACCATCTCAGCAGGGATGTTAGCCCTGGTCAGATGCTCCTTGACCATGCAGCAAAGCTGTCTCAATGACTCTTCAGTGTTGTGCAGGCTGAAAGGCAGCTCGACTGTCACATCTGCAATCTGGCCCTTGAAGTTTGTCACGGCTATTCCTATGAGGTCGTTTCTTACATCGATTCCCACAAAATAACCTGCTGACGGGTTAAGACCGTAAATGCTCGGACGACGTCCGCCGTTGGTGCCCTGCTTACCCATGTCTACAATGAACCCTTCCTCAATCAGTTCGCCTACCAGCTTTGTGATTGTAGGGATGCTTGTGTTCAGTTCCTTGCTGAGGTCTGCAATGCTATAGTCGCCTTCATTTACACACAAGGCAATTATCTGTTTCTTGAGTATGGCGTTCTTGCCGCCTATGTTGTTGAGGAAAGATTCGTTTATCATAGTCTATGGTCTTGAAGTTTATTTCTTAAAATTTTCCCAATATGCCTCTATCTCTTCAAGAGTCTTGCCTGTGGTCTCTGGAATGACCTTCCACATTATAAGCATGTATGGAACGCACATCACTGCAAAGATGAAGAATGTGCCTGCCTGGCTCCATCCGAGAAGAACTGGAGTGAGCTGGCCGATGAGGTAAGTGCCGATCCAGAGTGCAAATCCTGCAATAGACATCGCTCTACCACGCACGCTGTTCGGATACATCTCCGAAAGAAGCACGAATACGATGGCTGAAATCGAGATTGCGCAACAGAATACATATGCAAGGAAGAAAGTGAGCATAAAGCCGTTGCCCAGGCCGAGCGAAATTCCCCATGCGAAGTACACGCCGATTGCAAGGAGGCAGAGGATCATACCTGACACACCCCAATAGATGAGCTGCTTGCGACCTACCTTGTCGATGATGAACACTGCGAGTACTGTAGTCACGCAGTTCACTACACCTACAAGTACTGTAGAGAACATAGGGTTGTCGAATCCTGCGTCAGAGAAGATCTTAGGACCGTAGTAAAGCACAGCGTTTACACCCATGAACTGGCCGAGGATGGCGATGGCGCTACCTGCGATTACAGCTACGAGGATGCCTGGCTTGAGAAGGTCTGACCACTTGCCCTTGGTCTCGCCCTTGAGCGAAGCGTTGGTTACCTGGATTTCATTAGCAATCTCGTCTTCTGTGCTGTATATCTTTGCGAGGATCTTAGATGCCTTCTCAGTCTTGCCGTTTACAATCAGCCACTTAGGACTTTCAGGGATGAAGAATATGATGAAGAAGAACAAGAGTGCAGGAAGGGTCTCGCTTCCGAGCATTCCTCTCCATGCCTCGGTGTTCATCATTCTCTCCCAGAGTGTAAGGTCCTGGCTGGCTGCAAGAGCAGGGTCGATGTTTGAGTCGATCACCCAGTTCATCAGATAGGCAAGGAGGAAGCCGAGTGTCACAGCGAGCTGATAAAGGGACACGAGTGTGCCGCGGATCTTCGCAGGTGACACCTCTGATATATATATAGGTGAAACAATGGATACGATACCGATGCCGACGCCACCGATGATACGGTATGCTACGAGGCTGTCAAAGCTTCCGCAGACGGCGCAGCCGATAGCAGAGATGCTGAACAATGCTGCCGAGATGAGCATTGTGAGCTTGCGGCCGAGGTAGTCGCTGAGGGTACCTGCTACAAGTACACCGCAGATCGAGCCTATCAGCGCGCAGCCTACATACCAGCCTTCCATCAGGTCGGTAAGCTGGAACTGGTTCTTCACGATCTCTGTCGTTCCTGAGATCACGGCTGTGTCATAGCCGAACAAAATGCCTCCGATGGCTGCTACAACAGCCATAAAAATGACATATCCTAATGTGTTTTTCTGTTTCATATGATTCTTATAGATTTCTCCATTCGCTTCGCTCAGTCGAAATGACAGTATTTAGTTTAGTTGAAATTGTCAAGTGTCATTTCGAGCGACCGAAGGGCGTCGAGAAATCTTTGCTCTATTTAATGTTAAAATATTCCTTATACCTATTATATAAGTTACCCGCTGCTCCGTAGACCGACTGAGGGCTCAGGAAGTGAGGGAACTCGAATGTGATGGCCTTGTCATAACCGCAACGCTTTGCAGCCTCCAGCTTCAGACGAAGCTTGTCGAACTTGATAGGGAGGAATTTGATAGGCATGTCACGGTCGAAGGTCTCTGCGTTGGTCCAGCACTGCATTCCGTACTTGTCGGCCATCTTCTTGTTTACGCTGAAGAAGGCGTCGAGCTCGTCATAGTCGATGTGGCCGTCCTGGAACGCTACTGCATCTACAACGTCGTGGATACCTGAGAAAATCTGGCTCCACTCTCTCTCATGAGCTTCAATCGAAACTGCGTCCTCTTTTGTAAGAGCGGCACCTGCAGCGCTTACAGCCTTCTTTCCGTCGATCCAAGGAGAGATGAACACCGGCATGCCGCCAGAAACGTCCTTACACTGCTTACCCATTGCATGGAAAGCGTCCACAGCTCCGATGGTGTCGCGGCTGATCTCTGTGCTGAGGTACCAGCCTCCGAAGCTGTCGTACTTCTCGCCGTACATCTTCCACACTTCGTCGATCACGAACTTGTTGTCCTCGATCTCGTGGCTCATGTCCTTTGTGTCCCAATACACGCCTGAGTCATAAAGTCCGAGATAGAACTTCATTCCGTGCTTCTGTGCAAGGCGGCAGAACATATCGATAAGGTCAACTGATGGCATGTAGCAGCCTTTCTTGAGAAGATATGGTGACGGATAGGTGATGAACTTGCGGTAGCCGCAGCGGATGTCGATCACTGTGTCGATTCCGATAGCCTTCATATATGCAAAATCCTGATCCCACTCTTTCTCACCCCAGTTCTGGTGAGGGATGTCGTGCGAGATCTCGTCGAGGAATGTTCCGGTGATTCTAAGTCCGTTGTCTTTAGGGACAATCAGTTCTCCTGCAGAAGATCCGGTAAGTACGGCACTCTTCTGCTCTGAAGAGCAGGATGAAAGAAGTGAAGGGGCTACCAGGGCTGAAGCGCCTCCGATTGCCATCGTCTTCAGAAAGTCTCTGCGGTCGTTCATGTTATGTGGTTTATTAAGTTGATTTTTAAATGTCCATATCTACGCAAATATATGAAAATATTGTCAATTATATTAATTGTTGTGTGTTTCTTTCGTTGATTTGATGAAATTTTATAAAATCCCCGCAGAATTATTAAAATATTTTAATTATTTACTCCGAATTACGCTTGAAATATGTTTTATTTTACTAATTTTGTCGATTACTAACTATATCACTTAATTGGCTAATTGTATATAACCATATGCAAAGAATTCTGATAACCTTGGCGGCAGCCCTGACCCTGCTTTCTTGTGCAGGAAACAAAGAGAAGAACCACAATTACATGTGGTTTGACTGCGAGGCCAACTATGCAACCCTTTCTCATCCTGATTCCATTAAATTCTATCTCAAGAAGTGTAAGGATCTCGGTTTCGACAATGTTGTAGTCGATGTGAAGTCCATTATGGGTGAGGTTCTCTATGACAGTGAGATTGCTCCATATATGGGTGATTGGGAAGGTGTAGAGAGAGCACGTGACTATGATATGCTTGGCTACTTCATCAAGTATGGTCACAGAATGGGTCTTAAGGTTTTTGGTTCCCTCAATGTCTTTGCAGGCGGACACAACTACTTTGACCGCGGTGTTGTCTATATGGATAAGGCTGCATGGCAGTCTATCTGCTACCATAACGGAAAGCTTACTCCTATTTCAGAGATCAAGTCGAACTACAACTGTATGATGAACCCGTCAAATCCAGAGGTTCAGGAGTACCAGATCGAGATCCTTAAGGAGTTTGCACGCAAGTATCCTGAGGTGGATGGTCTCATCTTCGACAGAGTGCGTTACGACGGCGTCACAGCTGATTTCAGCGAGCTCTCGAAGAAGCAGTTTGAGGAATATGCCGGAGTTACAGTAGAGAACTACCCTGAGGACATCCTCAGCTGGTATGACGAGAAGGGTAACCTCCGTGACAACTGGGTGCTTGGCAAATATGCAAAAGAGTGGATTGAGTGGCGTGCAGGCGTGATCCACGATTTCGTGGAGAAGGCTCATGAGGCTCTCAAGGAGGTCAATCCTGACCTAATCATCGGTGACTACACAGGAGCGTGGTATCCGACTTATTGGCAGCTCGGAGTAAACTGGGCAAGCCAGGAATATGACCCATATCAGGTGCCGCAGTACCAGTCTTGGGCTACAGAAGATTATCATAAGACAGGTTATGCTGAGATGCTTGACATCTACATGACAGGTCTTTACTATACACTCATCACAAAGGACGATGTGGACAGAGCGACAGGTGTTGTCGGCCAGCGCAGCGAGGCAGGTATGGACAACAGCCTTACTTATTGCTACAGTGTTGAGGGCGGTGCTGAGATCGCAAAGGAGATCACCAATGGTGTTGTACCTGTGATCGGATCCATCTATGTTGAGCAGTACCTCGGTGACTTCACTCCATTCGGACCTGCTGTTACTCAGGCTCTCAAGAGCACTGACGGTGTGATGATCTTCGACATCGTACACCTGAACAAACACAAGCTCTGGGACGAGCTTGAGGTGGCTATGAAAAACGCGGAAGAAACTAATAACTAACCAAATAACTAAGTAATGAAAGCGATTTACAGAAATCTGCTTGTCGTGTTCCTTTTCCTTTTTGCCGGGGCTGCGGCGTATGCACAGCCTTCAGTAAGAGGTAAGGTGACCGACATTGACGGCCAGCCTCTTCCAGGCGTGGCTGTCATGGTGACAGGCACCACTAACGGTACAATGACCGACATTGACGGAACCTATTCACTTTCAGGTCTCAAAGTCGGTGATGTCATCCTGTTCTCAAGCCTCGGAATGGGCGACCAGTCATTCAACTGTGACGGAAAACTTTCCAAGCTTGACGTGACAATGAAAGAGGACGCTACTTTCCTCGAAGAGACTATCGTAGTCGGCTACGGTGTCCAAAAGAAATCATCCATGACTTCAGCCGTATCGGCTATGAAGGGAGATGAACTCCTCAAGGCACCTGCAACTAACGTGTCCCAGCTTATCGCCGGTAAACTTTCGGGTGTGTCTTCTGTGCAGGAGTCCGGTGAGCCAGGTCTTGACCAGGCTTCACTGCGTATCCGCGGAGCTCAGTATGGTGCCAAGTATGTTGTTGATGGATTCCCAGTTGAGAACATCAATGACATTGACCCTTATGATATCGAGAGCATATCAGTTCTTAAGGATGGTGCATCTGCAGCGGTTTACGGTCTTCAGGCAGCAAATGGTATCATCATCGTAACTACAAAGAAGGGTAAGGCAGGTAAGCCGAAGATTACATATAACGCATCTTTGGGAGCCTCGATGAATGCGAATTTCCCTGAGTTCATGGACGGCCCTCAGTTCGCTTACTATTACAATGTTGCTGATATGATGGATAAGCTTGCCTCAGGTGCAATCAGTTCGGAAGCTGAGTATGTTCCGGTATATACCCAGGAGCAGGTTCAGCTGATGCTTAACGACGATCCTACAGATGGTTGGGATAATGTCAACTACATTGACAAAGTGTTCGGAACAGGTCTTACTCAGAAACATAATGTCACTGTTCAGGGTGGTAATGACAATTCCAAATATTTTGCTTCGTTCGGATATCTTGGCCAGCAGGGAAATATTGACAACTTCAACTATGACAGGTACAATGTCCGTATGAATCTCGAGTCTGAGCTTGCTAAGAATGTGAAGTTCACAATGGGATTGTCAGGAGTGTTCTCTAACCGTCAGACTCCGGGATATGCAGCCGGTGGAACAGATGCCAACTTTGACCTCGGTGAGACTGGATGGCTCTCTATTGCCAGCCAAACCATCATTATGCATCCGTATCTCCCTGAGACATACAATGGAATGTACACATCTACATTAAAGAAGAACACCTCTCTTCCACAGTCTCCTCTAGCTGCTATATATGAATCGGGTTACAAGAAGACAAGAGGTATGGATGTTTCCGCAAATGCTTCTCTCTCTTATGACGTTCCAAATGTGAAGGGCCTTCAGTTCAAGGTTTCCGGAGCATTCGACTATGGTGCGTCAATGAACAAGAACCTCAACACGCCTTACTCTGTTATGGCTTATTCTGACGGTGTCTGGACTGAAAAGGCTGACCCACGTGGTACAGGTAGCGGAGTTAACCTCGGCGAAGGTACAACTTACTATCAGAGAATGACAGCACAGGGTGGCGTGACTTACACAAATACATTCGGAAAGCATTTTGTAGATCTCCTCGCATTGATGGAGGTAAATGACAATAAGTCAAATGCACATTCTGCTTATGCCAAGCTTCTGCCGTTTGCCGCGCTTCCTGAGCTCAAATACGGACAGCCGGAAGAGTCTCCGATTGACGGTAAGAGTGATGCTTCGCGTTCAGCCGGTTATGTGTTCCGCGCGCGTTACAATTGGGATGAAAGATATCTTGCGGAATTTACTGGCCGTTATGACGGATCATACAAATTTGCAGGTATGCGTACAACCCGTTGGGGTTTCTTCCCTTCAGCATCAGTAGCGTGGAATATGTCCAAGGAGCCTTGGATGGCAAGATACTCTTCTTTGGATGATCTGAAGATCAGAGGATCCGTTGCTCTTCTTGGTAACGACCTGGGTACAAGTGCATATATGTACTCAAACAACTATACAAAATATGACTATCAGGTCATTTATGGACCATTGGGCTCAGGCTCTACAGTCAATCCTGCATACAAGGATGCCGGTAACGGAAACATCGATCTCACTTGGGAGAAGAGCCTTTCATACAACGTAGGTTTTGACCTCAGCATGTGGAACGGAAAGCTTTCAATGGAGGTTGACGGCTTCTACAATTATGTGTTTGATATGCTTACTGCCCAGAGTTCGGGATATCCTTCTTCAATGGGAGGCTACTATATGTCTTATATCAACCACAATGCATACGATACCAAGGGTGTTGATGTGCTCGTTGCACATAGAAATCATGTTTTGGTTGGTGGCAAGCCGTTCCAGTATGGCATAAGCGCCACTGTAACCTATGCAAGGAGCCGTTGGCTGGTTTATCAGGATGAGCCGAATACTCCTGACAACCAGAGAGTTGTAGGTACACCTCTTGGTGCTATTATGGCTTGGACTGCAGACGGACTTTATAAGAGCGAAGAGGAAATCGACAACTCTGCGTGGTATGGTACACGCCCTTGCGTCGGTGACATCAAGTATGTCGACATCAACGGAGACGGAAAGATCGACTGGAGCGACCGCGGTAAAGTCGGACGTACAAACCGTCCTGAGCTTACTTATGGTCTCAACCTCGACTTCGCTTGGAACGGCATTGACTTCAATGCACAGTTCACCGGTGGTGCCCTCTTTGATGTGTCCCTCACAGGTACTTACTATAACTACAATGATGATAATACAGTATGGACTCAGACATTCAAGGAGAATGCAAACTCTCCTCTCTTCCTTGTAGAGAACGCATACAGTATCTATAATCCTGACGGAACCTTCCCTCGTATTACTCTCGGTTCTCCAGGACACGGTGGTGACAATGGTCTTGCCTCTACATTCTGGCTCCGCGATGGTAAATATATCCGTTTGAAATCAGCTCAGCTCGGATATACCTTCCCTTCAAAGTGGACAAGCCGCATCAATATGGAGGCACTTAGAATCTTCGTTGAAGGACAGAATATCTTCACTATCGACGGCCTTCCGGAAGGTATTGACCCTGAGTCTCCAGGTGTAAACAACGGTTATTACCCTCAGCAGCGCCTTGTCATGGGTGGTTTGACTATAACATTCTAATCAATAATGAGATTGTTTATGAAGAACATATATAAATTGATTTTCACTGCATTGATGGCGTTGGGAATGGTTTCCTGCACATCATATCTGGATATGTCGCCTACCGACAGAGTCTCGGAGAAGGTAATGTGGGAGACAACCGCAAATGCAGAATACCACGTGAACTATCTGTACAGCTATGTATATGATGTCGTGATGACCCAGAGCAGGGCAGGTGAGACCGAGGCTTTCACTGATATGCTTAAATATGGTTCATATAACTATATGACCAGATGCTTTATTCCAAGTGAGATTTCATACGGTCTCTCTACTACATTGACAGCAGGTTATGTCGATACATACCTTGGAAGCTGGACTCTCTGGTATTCAGGTATTACAAAGACAAACAAAGCCCTTTCGCTTCTTGCCAAGTTCGGCCAGATGTCTCCTGAGGATAAGACCCGTATCGAAGCAGAGATCCGATTTGTACGTGCCTTCCTGTATTTTGACCTTATGAAACGTTATAAGGAGATCATTCTTTATAATGAGAATATGGATGAGTATCAGAAAGATAAGGAGATCAGCACAGAGGAGGAGGGTTGGAACTTTATCCAGTCTGACCTTGAATTTGCAGCTGCAAACCTTCCTGATAGAACAGCTTCAAAAGGACGTATTGACAAAGGTATGGCCTGGGGATATCTTTCACGTGCGATGCTTTATGCAGAGCGCTGGGATGTAGTAAAGACAGCAGCTGAGGAAGTGGAGAAGCTTGGCTATCAGCTTGAGGCAGACTACACGGATGCATTGATGAAGGATACCGGTCTCGGAAACAATGAGGCTATACTTCAGTACCACTTTGACAGAGCAAGCAACGTTACCAATCCGTATGATTTCTACTATACACCAGGTGGTGACTACACTATCTATGGTGAAGCCGGTGGCGGATATGGTACTCCTACACAGGAGATGGTAGAGTCCTACGAGTATGCAAAGGGAGGATTTCCTGATTGGACTCCATGGCATGGTACAACCAAGCAGACCCCTCCATATTCTGAGCTTGAACCGCGCTTCCACGCTACTATCCTTTACAATGGAGCACAGTGGAAGAATCGTACAATCGAACCTTATGTAGGTGGCGCTGACGGCTGGAGCCAGTGGAACATTGAACGTGAGCCTAAGGGACGTACCACTACTGGTTATTATCTCCGCAAGATGGTTGATGAAACTCACGATGTGATCGCATATTCAAACGGTGTGCAGCCTTTGAGCGTTCTCCGTTATGCAGAGGTTCTTCTCAATAAGGCAGAGGCTTGCTACCATCTTGATGATGCAGCAGGTGCCAATGCTGCTGTAAGAGCTATACGTGAGCGTGTCGGCCTTCCTTACACAGACAAGGGTGGTTCTGCTCTTTGGGATGCAATCCGTCAGGAGAGAAAGGTTGAGCTCGCTTATGAAGGCCTCTGGTACTGGGATCTTCGCCGTTGGGGTGTTGCTCACATGCAGTATCCTGAAGGTCTCACCGGATACCAGCAGCACGGTCTTAAGATCGAAAGCAATGGTGACGGTACATTCACATACACCTATGTGTCTGTAGACGATCAGGACAGAAACTTCCCAGAGAAGATGTATCGTTTCCCTATGCCGACAGGTGAGCTTAATAATAACGGTGCTGTTGATCAGTATCCTGAGTGGAAATAATAATAACGGATATGAATATGAAGAAAATATACAATCTGATCTTTATCGTCGTTCTTGCACTGGCTGCTTCGTGCCAGAAGCCTCAGTATGTTGAACCGACGGCAGACCGTCAGGGTATTACCAGCTTGACTGCGTATTTCACTTCTGGAAAATATGTGGATCAGGCAATTGCAAAGCTTGACGTGACAGACGAGAATATGGATTACTACGTCATCGAGATTCCTTGGTTCTTCCCTGAGGAGTCAGAAGATCCGACTACAATCTATATGTCAAGTCTTCGTATCAGAGCTGAGCTTGCTCCTAATTGTAAAATTGAGCCTGCATTGACAGTCCTTGACCTTAATCTTGAGAACAGGTTCCAGTTTACAAACAACAGGGGAGAGACCCGTGACATCATCATTACAGGTAAGAGAACGAAGTCTAAGAAGAACAATCTTATGTCATTCGCTCTTACAGATCCATATCGTATCGACGGATTTATCAATGATGACACTAATGAAATCTATCTCTTCACTACTGATGATCTTACAGGTTTCAGTGCGGAGGCTGTAGCTTGTGCACATGCTACTGTAGAGACAAATCTTTCAGTCAAGAAGGATTATAACAATGACCAGGAGGTTACAGTTCTGGCACAGGATGGAAAGACTGAAAGAACTTATACTATCCAGAAGAGATATCCGAACAAAATCCCTTATGGTTTCAGGACTGAATCTGCAAGACAGCTCTTCAACTTCGAACCGGTAAGCCGCCTCGGATTCCCAGAGTACACTGTAACTGTAAATCCGTCACTTGCTTATGTTGGAGGTAACCTTGTGGTATGTCTTGGCAATGGTGACACTCCTGTCTATCTTGACGGCCTTACAGGTGTAAAGACAGGTGAGATCAACCTTGGTTCTGCAACTCCAGCAGCTGTAACAAATGATGAGGGAGGAAATGTCATCATCACTAATCACGCTGAGCCACAGGAAACACTTGAGATCTATAAGACCAAGTCTGTGACAGAGGCACCTGTCCTCTTCCACTCATTTGTGAACGAAACAGATGTCCCTGTGGGTTACAATGTGAAGGTGCATGGTAACATTGACACAGATGCAGTCATTATCCTTACTCACGAGGGTGTTGCAGGTGTTACTGAGACAAGCAAATACACAAGAGTTGTAGTTTCCGGTGGCGCAGTAGTTTCGACAGAGACAGTCGACCTTGCAGGTCTTGGACTCTCTTGGGGTGCGGCTCCTACTAATGCTGCCAAGGTAGTACCTGTGTCGGCTAAGGCTGAGGATGGCGTAATGCTCTGCTACTACTCTTACAACACAATCGTCTATGTCAATGGAAATGGTGCAATCGCAGCTACGCTTCCTGTTCTTGATGAGGGAATCAGCTCGAACTACAACACTAATGTAATGGAGGCGAAGACTTACAATAATGCACCTTATGCCATCCATATGGTATCGAGCCACTTCCCGATGTGGGGTTGCGGCCCTCATATCAGAGTGTTTGACATATCCTCTCCAGGTTCAATCAAGGATGGAATGACAGTTCTTGAGAACACAGCTATCGAGTGGTATCAGACCGCAGCCCAGGGTTGTGCTGCAGCTGATGTGATCATGGCTCCATCAACAGACGGATTCAAGGTGTATATCTACTACTTCGACCATAACGCCGGTGTTATCGGAGGTTATGTCGCTGACTGTATTGACATTTAACAGATGAAGATGTTCAGAATAATATTTGCTGCTGCTGTCCTCGCAATATCTTGCGAGGACAAGCACAGCGCGATTCAGGTTTGGCCTTGGGAGGATCCGGTAGTTGAAGAGATTGAATTACCGGTACCTGCTACGCTCGATAAGTGGACAGATGTCTCTTCAGACTATGGCACTCTGCCTGAATATATCAAGGTCTATAAGTCTCCGGATAAGATGGAAGGAAAGCAGACTGTGGCCTATATAGCTGTTGCAGACATGTCTGCGGCTCAGTGGGACATATGGAGCATAGCCGATGTGGAAATGGATGGTACAACTGACGCCTTCAAGACTCCGGCTGCTGTCTATGCAGAGGGCTCCTGGCCAGTTGTAATCAATGCGGGTTTCTTCTATGCATCAGGTGGTCTGAACTATTCTTCCAGCCTGGCGGTAAGAAATTCAGAGGTGCTGGCTTATAATATCAATTATGCTTCTGAGGATTGGGTGACATTGTATTATCCGACCCGTGCAGCGCTTCTGGAGTCAGAGTCAGGAGAGTTCAATGCCTGCTGGACATATAAGAGAAGCGATGCACATTATATGTATCCATCTCCTTCTGATAACACATGGGAGGCAAAACCGGCAAAGACACCGTCTTCGACTTATCCTGAAGGAGCAGAAGTTTTTTCGGCCAAGACTGCAATCGGCGGAGGACCTCTTCTTATTGACGGTGGAAAGTTCAAGGATACATATGTTCAGGAACTTTTCAATGGCACATCAGGTATTGCGCCCGATAGTGATCAGCCTCGTACTGCGATAGGTGTAACAGCTGATAATAAAATGATTACCTTTGTGTGCGAAGGACGTCAGATGACAGAGGACGTGGCAGGACTCACTACTGCTGATGTAGCAAATATCCTCCTTGATCTTGGCTGTGTTGAGGCAATCAACCTTGACGGTGGCGGATCAAGCTGCATGCTGGTCAACGGTAAGGCTACAATCAAGGTGTCTGATGGTGCGCAGAGAGCCGTAGGCAGCACAATAATGATTAAGTAATGATGCATATGATAAGAAACATATTCCTGGCACTGTTGGTGTTCGCATTCATTTCCTGCGAGGTGCCTGAGGATGATTATATCTGGAATAATAACTGGAATGAGACTACAGATCCAGAGCAGAACCCAGAAGAGAAACCTGAGGAGGAAGAGCCTAAGCCGGAACAGAAGGACGCCAAGGCCCGTCTTGTATGGATCGATGCGGCAGCCAATTTCAAGGACTACGCCAACAGCAAGAAGAACATTGCTGATGATATGGCACGTCTGAAGGAAACAGGCTTTACAGGAGTAGTTGTGGAAGTACGTCCGACAACTGCAGGACTTCTCTTCAATTCAGATGTCGAGGCCCCTCTTACCCAGGTTGACGCATGGGTGACAGGTGGATATAAGTGGCTGAAACGAACAGAAACCTTCGATTATCTTCAGGAGTTTATCAATGCCGGTAAGAATGTGGGACTTGACGTCTATGCAGCTATCAACACAATGGTAGGCGGCAAGGAGTGCCCTTACGGTCTTGGCAGCAGCGGCCCGCTTTTCGACGGATCGGCTGACAGGAGCTGGGCTACAGTCATCAACACAGCAGATGGTCTTGTGAGCTCTATGGATATGGGAACAGGTACAAAGTTCCTCAATCCTGCGAATGACGAGGTAGTGGAGTACCTTCTCGGAATTCTTGAGGATCTTGCAGCTTATGATGTCGCAGGTATTATTCTTGACCGTTGCCGCTATGATGACTATGAGCTTCAGAGCGACTTCTCTGACGTTTCACGCCAGAAGTTCGAGGAGTATTTAGGCAAACTAGTGGAGAACTGGCCGGATGACGTATTCGCTCCTGGAGCGAACAAGCTTTCAAGCCCAGTCACTGCAATGCAGAGGGAATGGATGGAGTTCAGAGCGAAGAACATCCACGACTTTATGGAGAAGGCTTCTGATAGAGTACATTCGGTAAATCCAAACATCCGTTTCGGAGCATATGTAGGTGCATGGTACACAAGTTATTATTATTCTGGTGTAAATTGGGCAAGCCCTAGCTACAATGCGAAAAACGCGTATAATTGGGCTACAGCTGACTACAATAAGTACGGCTATGCTGACCACTGTGACATCATGCTCATCGGTGCTTATGCTTCGCCGGGTAGCGTTTATGGTACGTCGGAGTGGACGATGCAGGGCTTCTGCAAGAGGGCGCAGACAATTTTTGCCGGAGATGTTCCGTTTATCGGCGGTCCGGACATCGGAAACTCCACTGGTTTTGAAAAGGGTGGAAAAGGAAGTCTCATGCCGAAGATCATTGATGCCTGCATGGGTGCTTCTGACGGAATGTTCGTCTTCGACCTTTGTCATATCAGAATGTATGACTACTGGAAGGACTT
>CANBDZ010000008.1 GCA_947367375.1 uncultured Bacteroidales bacterium
GAATGCCTGTGCGTGAGTTGAGTTCCTTTGCGAAGAAATATGCAAGAGCAGACATCTCCATCACGTCAGCCTGAGTAACTGATTTCCATGAGCCCTGTACGTCTTCCTTGTGGCCGTCGAAGGAAGGGGAGTTAGGCACTCCGAAGTACCTGATCTGGTCGTTGGTGTAGGATGCGATCTCCTTTGCGAACATGTCAGTGACTCTTCTGACAGGGAGTTCCATGTTGGACTGGCCGGAGCACAGGAAGAGGTCTCCCACGAGGATGTCTTTGATTTCCTTGTCTGCAATCTTCAGTGTGTAGGGGCCGCCGGCGGGGGCTTGCGGCAGCTCCAGCTGCCACCTGCCGTCGCAGCCGGCCTGCACCGGATAGCATTGGTTCTGCCAGCACACTCCGAAGCTCTCCTCAGGATCCGCCCAACCCCAGACAGTAAAATCCTGTCCCTGCTGGATAAGCATGCCGTCACTGATAACCGCCGGCAGCCTCACCTCAGCCTTCGCCTGGGTTGCCACTGTCAGTCCGAAACTGCATAAAATTGCAAGAACTGTAATCCTGATTGCTGTTCGTGTATTCATACTTCTGGAGTTTTCGTTTGCTGGTTGTTTTTTAATCCTCGGACTGCCTGCCATCATTCCCTGTCATATCGAGCGACTGAATTGCCTGCTGCCTTTCTATGTCATATCGAGCGACCGAAGGGAGTCGAGATATCTGTATCACAAAGTTAGTCAATAACTCCCTCAAACCATCCTCAGATTAGTACATTGTATTGTCAAATTTGTTCGAACGGTATCAGATAAAAAACTAATCCTATCATTTTTGTAACATATCCCCCTCAGCCGCCTCCTGCAGTCTCACAACGGTGCGCACTAACCATCCTTATGAGCCCCAGCCGCGACTTTCTGGGGTGTTAGCACTCACGGGGGTATTTTGGACCGACCCCCGTGAGTGCCAACCTTGCTCAGATGTGCTTCTGAGGCATTTTGCGTCACACGGGGGTGCCGGCAAAATACCCCCGTGAGCATTTCTCTATATGACAGCCTTGCTAATTTTGAGGGTGGCTATCGGATTTGTGGGGGAAAGTTGCTAAATTTGTACGATTTTCTGGGAAATTAATCATTCAATATCATATGAGCAACAAAACTATGAACCTTGCTGCGGATAATATCCGTATCCTTGCAGCTTCTATGGTCGAGAAGGCCAAGTCTGGTCATCCGGGCGGTGCTATGGGTGGCGCTGATTTCATGAACGTTCTCTATTCGGAGTACCTTCAGTATGATCCTGAGAACCCTAAGTGGGAGGGAAGAGACAGATTCTTCCTTGATCCAGGTCATATGTCTCCAATGCTCTACTCTCAGCTTGCATTGGCAGGCAAGTTCACTATTGACGAGCTTAAGCAGTTCCGTCAGTGGGGATCACCTACTCCAGGTCACCCGGAGGTGGATTTCCTTCGCGGTATCGAGAACACATCAGGCCCTCTCGGACAGGGACATGTGTTTGCGTTAGGTGCTGCAATTGCTGCAAAGTTCCTTGCTGCCCGCACAGGTAACCCTACATTCTCTAAGGAGACTATCTACGCATACATCTCTGACGGTGGAGTGCAGGAGGAGATTTCTCAGGGAGCAGGCCGTGTAGCAGGTCACCTCGGACTCGACAACCTCATCATGTTCTTTGACTCAAACGACATCCAGCTCTCTACAGAGTGCGCTGAGGTGATCTCAGAGAACACAGAGATGAAGTACAAGGCTTGGGGCTGGCATGTGATCACTATCGACGGAAACGACTGCGACCAGATCCGCAAGGCTCTCGACGAAGCTAAGGCTGTTGAAGGCAAGCCTACCCTCATCATCGGTAAGTGTGTGATGGGTAAGGGTGCACGCCAGGCTGACGGTTCAAGCTACGAGCGTAACTGCAAGACTCACGGAGCACCTCTCGGCGGAGATGCATACAGAAATACAATCATCAACCTCGGCGGTAATCCAGACGATCCGTTCGTGATCTTTGACGAGGTGAAGGAGCTTTATGCAAAGCGTGAGGCTGAGCTTAAGGCAATTGCTGCAGAGCGTCATGCTGAAGAGGCTGCTTGGGCAGCTGCAAATCCAGAGATGGCTGCGGCACAGGCTGAGTGGTTCAGCGGAAATGCTCCTAAGATCGACTGGAGCAAGGTGCAGCAGAAGCCGGGCGATGCAACAAGAAATGCATCTGCAGTGGTTCTCGGACAGCTTGCACAGCAGGTTCCTAACATGATCTGCTCATCAGCAGACCTTTCAAACTCAGACAAGACTGACGGCTTCCTCAAGCAGACAAAGGCTATCGTAAACGGAGACTTCAGCGGAGCCTTCTTCCAGGCAGGTGTTGCAGAGCTCACAATGGCTTGCTGCTGCCTCGGTATGGCACTTCACGGTGGTGTACTCGCAGCTTGCGGAACATTCTTCGTATTCTCAGACTACATGAAGCCAGCGGTCCGTATGGCAGCTCTTATGGAGCTTCCAGTGAAGTTCATCTGGTCACACGACGCATTCCGCGTGGGAGAGGACGGTCCTACTCACGAGCCAGTTGAGCAGGAGGCACAGATCCGCCTTATGGAGAAACTCAAGAACCACAGCGGCAAGAACTCAGTTCTCGTACTCCGTCCGGCTGACGTAGATGAGACTACAGAGTGCTGGAAGATGGCAATGGAGAACATGGACACACCTTCAGCCCTCATCCTTTCACGCCAGAACATCGAGCAGCTTCCTGCAGGAACTGACTACACTCAGGCAGAGAAGGGTGCTTACATCGTAGCAGGCTCAGATGAGAACCCAGACGTGATCCTCGTAGCTTCAGGTTCTGAGGTTTCAACACTCGTTGCAGGTGCAGCGCTTCTCCGCGAGGACGGTCTTAAGGTACGCGTCGTAAGCTGCCCTTCAGAGGGACTCTTCAGAAACCAGCCTAAGGAGTACCAGGAGTCAGTGCTTCCAAACGGAGCAAAGATCTTCGGTCTCACAGCAGGTCTTCCAGTAAACCTCCTCGGCCTCGTAGGAGCAAACGGTAAGGTCTTCGGCCTTGAAAGCTTCGGATTCTCAGCACCTTACAAGGTTCTCGACGAGAAGCTCGGCTTCACAGCCCAGAACGTTTACAACCAGGTAAAGGAAATGTTCAACTAGGACATAGGAATATATGAACGCAGAATAGGGTGACCAGACGGTCACCCTATTCTTTAATATCGGGATGCCCGGTCGGAGCCGGGCATGACGGTGTGTTAGAATGCTATTCTGTAGATGTTGAACGAGTATGGCTCGAGCTGGAGGTTAAGGGTTTTGCCTGAGGCCGGGAGTTCTTTTGTTTTTGGAGAGATGATCTCGTTGCCGAAGGTGTTTACTGTACTCAAACTGCTGTTCTGCAGGTAGATATGTCTGCAAGATGTCATATACTGCTTCTTTTTCAGGCCGTCAAGGGCGATCTCTACAGTCTTTGCAGAGTCTGACGAGTTCACGATTTTGATGACGAGTTCACCGCTCTCAGAATCGATTACTGCTGAGGCATAGAGGTTCTCCTGGCCGATGAGGGTCTTGCCGTCCATTGTGATGTCGAGTACTTCTGTGCCGGAGTTGTTGCCGTACATCTGCTGCACATAGTAGTTTGCTGTCCTCAGGACCTCGAGGTTGTTGAACCAGATGAGGTCCGGGCTCCACTGCCATGCTTCCGCGTGAGCGAAGAGGGGAGCGTAGGTTGCAAGACGGACTATGTCGGCATTTCTTTCGAGACCTGTCATGAAGGCAGCTTCAGAAAGGGCTGCGAGGAATGAGTTTTCTCTGTCTGTGCTGTAGTCGTGGCTTGCGAACTCTCCTGCAAACACCTTCGGACCCTTTCTGTCGTAAGAGTCGTATCTGTCGGCGTTCTTCCAGAACCAGTCCGGCTCCTGATAGTAGTGTTCGTCCACCAGGTCTGCTCCAAGTCGTGCCATTTCTGGCCAGAGGTATTTGAAATGCTCGTCTTCCGGGTATGGGCCTGAACTTCCGATCAGGAGGATCTCAGGATGCACCTTTCTGATCTCTTTCATAAACACTTCAAGGCGCTCGACATAGCCTGGACCCCACTGCTCGTTGCCGATTGCGAGGTATTTCATTCCGAAAGGCTCCGGATGGCCCATTTCTGCTCGTACCTTGCCCCAAGGAGTCTCAGGACTTCCGTTTGCGAATTCGATGAGGTCAATCGCGTCCTGGATGTACGGTCCAAGCTCATCCACAGGCACAACCTCGGTGCTCTCAAACTGGCAGGCCATTCCGCAGCTGATTACTGGAAGCGGGGTCGCTCCGAGGTCCTCTGCAAGGAGGAACATCTCATAGAAACCCATTCCGGTGCTCTGGAAATAGTCCGGAGCAGCCCTATGCTTGAAGACATGGTTCCATCTGTTCTCATTGAGCGGACGGTTTTCCACCGGGCCCACACTCTTCTTCCATTCGTATCTGGTGTCCAAGCTGTTACCTTCGATGATGCAGCCGCCCGGGAATCTGAAGAATCCAGGGTTCAGGTCATACAGAGCCTGAACGAGGTCCTTCCTGAGGCCGTTTTCCCTGCCTTTCCAGGTGTCCACAGGGAAAAGGGATATATGGTCAATCTCCACAGTACCCTTGCTCTCAAGCAGGATTCTGAGCTTGCTGTGGGCATCTGTGAACGGAGAAGTCATATTTACGGTGATCTTGTGCCAGCCCTTGCCCTGCACGTCCATATATACACCATAATCTCCGTTATATCCATTCGAAGCCACGAGCTCTGCCTTCAGCGTCATCGGCCTGTCCTCGTCGGTCCTTACGTACGCCGAAAGGCGGTACTCCTTGCCCTCCTTGAGGCCGATGCCCCTATATCCCTCATTGTCGATTCCGGCCCTGAGTCTTCTTCCGTCGTTGGTTATGCACACATAATGCGGGTTCCTGTCGAAGCATGGGTCCTCATCCTCGATGCTGACCAGGCCGAACGGTGTCCAACCTACAAGGCTGTTCGGGAACTCGAACGAGCGGTTCTTCACGAGCTCCGCGTAGAGTCCGCCGTCGGCTCCGAAGTTGATGTCCTCGAAGAATATACCGTACATTTCAGGGGATATGGCTTTGCCTGTTCCCTTCATGTCCACGTTGAGGTGGTGTACCGGTGCCTGCGCAGCTGCACAAAGGCAGACTGCTGACAGTGTCAGAGTGAGCAATGACTTTTTCATATGATTATTCGAATATTTTCTTCAATGTTTCCTCGTCCTTGCAGTCCATATACTTGGCTACAAACTCTTTAGGTGTCATTCCGAAGTAGTCGTGGAATGAGTTTGAGAAGTACGAGTGTGTAGAGAAGCCGACCTTGTAGGCGACCTCCGAGATGTTTACCTTGTTGTTCAGGAGAAGGAAGGCAGCCTGTTTGAGCCTTATCGACTTGATGAGGTTGCTTGGTGAGATGTTCATAAGTTCCTTCAGCTTGCGGTTCAGGTGGACGCGGCTCATTCCGACCTCGTGGCTCAGCGTCTCGACGCTGAATTCGGTGTTCTCCATGTTCGCACGGATGGTCTTTATGACCTTGTCTATCAGCTGGTTGCCTGAATCGACCATCTGTGTCTCAGTGTAGCCATAGTCTATCTCCTTGCTGAACTTGTTCCTTATCGTGTCGCGTGTCGAGATGGCAGCCGCGATGGCGCTCTTAAGCATATCCAACGAGATAGGCTTGGTGAAGAATCTGTCTGCACCGCTCTCTATAGACCTCTGCTGGCTCTGTTCGTCTGATGATGAGGTCAGGAGGATTACCGGGATGTGGTTGGTACCAGGATTCTTCTTGATCTTTTCGCAAAGTTCCGCTCCGTCCATTCCTTCCATAACGAGGTCTGTGATCACGGCGTCAGGGATGGTGGTCGATATCTTGGCCCATGCCTCCTTACCGTTCGCAGCTACCTCTATATTATATATAGTCTGAAGTTCGTGCTTCAGATAAGCCCTCATCTCGCTGTCGTCGTCTACAAGCACGATCCTTCGCTTCGCTCTACCGTGCTTCTGCGCCTCCTCTTCCTTCACATTGCCGGTGAAAGTCACATCCTCTCTGCTCGAAGAATGTTCCTCCAGCTTAGAGAGAGTCTTGGTGTAGAGGTCCTTATGGTTTGTAGGCTGTGTAAGCTCTTCCGCACTCAAGTGGCTGCTTCCCACAGGGATTCTGATACGGAATGACACACCCTCGTCGGTGTTGTAGGCACTGATCTCACCGTGGTGAAGTTCTACAAGCATCTTGGCGAGGTTCAGACCTACTCCGGAGCCTACTTTTGCGTCTGCAATGTCCGCCTGGTAGAATCTGTCAAACAGTTTGTCCAGATGCCTCTCCTCGATAGGGTTTCCGGTGTTGAATATGGTGAATTCCACGTACTCGGCTACATTTCCTGCAAGCACTCCGTTGTTCTGTTTAGGCGAGCTGACACTGATGGTGATCTCGCCTGCGTCAGGAGTGTACTTGAACGCATTTGAGAGGATATTGAATATGATCTTGTCGAAGTTGCCCTGGTCAATCCAGAGGTTAGTTATCTCGTTCTCCGGATGGATAGTGAAGCGGATATCTCTGCTTATTGCCAGATTATCAAAGGATTGCATGATGTCCTTGATGAAATATACGACATCTGTCTCAAGGAAATGCAACTGCATCTGTCCGTTGTCCACCTTGCGCATGTCCAGAAGCTGGTTTACAAGACGCAGCACTCGCAGACTGTTGCGGTACATGAGGTTGTACAGGTCCTTCTGCTTCGGATCGGTCTCCGCCTCACGCAGCTTTTTAAGCGGCGTCATCACGAGCGTCAGCGGTGTGCGGATCTCGTGTGATATATTCGTGAACATATCCAACCTGAACTCCTTCAGCTCCGACTCGCGCTGCTTCTCCTTCAGCGCCTGCTTTCTTTTGATATATTTCCTTACGGCCGAGCTTATATATATAATTATAAGTATATATATGATCCACGCCCAAAGGGAGCTGTACCAAGGCGGGAGGATGCGGATGCCTATCTCCTTGTAGGAATATTCCTCCGGCTCGCCGTCGAAGAAGGCCATCGCCTTCATTGTGTACCTTCCTGACGGAAGGTTGGTATAAGTGATTGTCCTTGAATTGGATATGGATCTGTTCCACTCCTTTTCAAAGCCTTCCATCATGTAGGAATATGTGATCTTCTTCGGGTTGGTGTACTCGAGGACCGCAAATTCAAGGGAGAATATGTTGGAGTTGTATGGGAGGGTGATCTGGGTGGCCTGGGTTATATGCTTGTCCAGGATGTTGGCGTCGCCCAGTGACGGATCGTAGTCAACAGGACGGTTCATCACTGTAAGGTTGGACAGGTGAAGAGGCGGAACCGGGTGACTGCGCTGGTCCACGATGTGAGGGAAGAATGATGTGAGGCCCTTGATTCCTCCGAACCAGAGCTTTCCGTTTCTGTCCTTCATCGAGGCGTTTGCGTGGAATTCGTTTTCCTGAAGTCCGTCGTAGTGGTAGTAGTTCTTGAATTCCCCAGTCTTGATCTGGAGTCTTGAGAGTCCGTTAAGTGTTGATATCCAAAGGTTTCCTTCGTCTGCCTGGAGGATGTTGGTGATGACGTTGCTCGGAAGTCCGTCAGATGTGGTGTAGGTCTTTGTGGTTTTCTCGGACTTGTCAAAACGTACAAGGCCTTCTCCAGTTCCTATCCAAAGTTTGCCTTCGCTGTCTTCGCAGAAGGAATATACGCGTGTCGTGAGGTCTTCGTTTGTGTCGTAATGGATGATCTTTCCTGTTCTTTTGTCATATGACATAGGACCATTGTATGTGCCGATCCAAAGGATGCCGGCCTTGTCCATATGCATTGTGCTGACCCATTTGTTGTCGTTGTCGTTCCAGATCCTCACAACATTCTGGGCTGCAGCATCGATTGCTGAGATGCCGTTTCCGTGGGTTCCGGCGTACATTATGTCCTCTTCCTTGGAGTACTCCAGACTTATTATCTTTTCAGTTTCAATGCTTTGCTGATCTTTGAAAGGTCTGATTCCTTCGTCTTTGGTGTATGTCAGCACGCCGTCAAGATAGGTCGCAATCCACAGTCTGCCTCTCTTGTCAAGGGCGAGTGACATGATGGAGTTGTTGGTCAGACCGGAGTTTCTGCTGGAGAAATGGGTGATGTTCCTGTTTCCTTCTACCTTATATATACCGCCTCCGTCTGTTCCGACCCAGATGGTATCGGTCGCGTCGTCCCTTATAATGGATGTGACGCAGGAACTGTAGTCTGCGTTACTTCCTGCCGGGCTGAGGTGCATATAGTCAAAGCCGTACATTGATTTCGGGATTACCATAACGCCGGTCTGGTAGGCTCCGACCCAAACATTTCCCTGGGTGTCTTCTACGAGGTTGTGAACTTTCCACGAAGATGTGTTGTGAGGAATGTTTGCGAAGCTGATCTCCTTCATCGTCTCGTCTGCAGGGTTGAAGAGTTTGATTCCTTCGTTCTCAAGGCCGGCGAGATAGGTAATTTCCTCTCTCTGAGGAGCTATGCTGTTCTTCAGGAACGAGATGACGCGGCATTCCCTTGCCGATTTGTCCGCAGCCCTGCGGATCAGGCCGGATTTGGATTCATATATGAATACGCCATTGTTGAATGAACCTATGAATATGTTGCCCGACCTTTCATCTTCGATGAATGTCCTGAAGATGTCGTTCTTCATATTCTCCATTCCTTTTCCCCATATGTCAGAGATGACGCTTCTTGTTTCAGGGTCGTAAAGCAGCAATCCGCCGTCTTCGAAGGCAAACCAGATTCTGTTCTGTGAGTCTGCGAATGCTGTGGTTACAAAATCTGACGGTATTGCAGTGTTGATGGACTTCTGAAGTTCTGTGTCTGTCTCGTGTGTTACGCTGTCCAGAATGTAAACCCTGTCTCCGGATGTGGTGATGAGGATTTTGTTCTGTCCGCTTATGGTGATTTCTGTTATTGAGGAGATGTGCTGGCCTGATTCTGGATAGGTCTCGCCGACTAGCGGAACTGTTGTGAATGTGTTGTACTCGGAATTGAAGATCTGGAGTCCTGTCGATGTGCCGACCCAGAATACGCCGTGCGAGTCCTCAAAGGTGGTGAGGACCATGTTGCTGGCTATGGCAGTAGGAAGGCTCCTGTCTGAGCGGAAGGTGGAGAAGTTTATTCCGTCAAATCTGGACAGGCCGTTCTCTGTGGAGATCCACATAAAGCCGTTCTTGTCCTGATAGATGTAATTGATCTGGCTGTTGGCCAGTCCTGATTCGGATGTATACAGTCTGGCCATCTGTGCATTGACGTTGATGCAGCAGAAGCAGGCCAGCATAAGTGCCAGAAGCTTGGTATATTTCATTTTTATAAGTAGTTCAGTGTTATATTCGTGTGATTAGTTACAAAAATAACATTTATTTCGTGGAAAATTCAGTGTTTTTGTGATTATATAACATATTTTTAGTTTAATTTTGTGTTTCTGATACATAACCACTAATAACATTCGTCATTGCCGATGTGATGGCAAGCTGAGATCCCCGGTCGAGCCGGGGATGACATAAGGAACCTGGTCGCGGATGACATAAGGAACCTGGTCGGGGATGACGGGAGGACTGATACTATGAGAAGAATTTTTGTGATCTGTGCGGCTGCAGTTGCTGCAATGATTTGCTTTACCGGATGTGAACCGGATTCTCCGGACATCATTACGCCGATTCCGGGACCGGGTACAGGTGGGGAGGAGACTCCGAAGCCTCCGCAGGAAGAGCAGCTGGACTATAATCATCTGGAGGCGTATGGTCCGCTCAAGAGCTATGTGAACCGTACGGTTTCTCCGGATTTCAAGCTTGGAGCGGCAGTTACTGTGAGCAATTACCTCAAGAAGACTCAGGAATATAAGATGGCTGTGGAGAATTTCGATGAGATGACAGCCGGAAATGCCATGAAGCAGTCTTCTGTAATGCGTGCGGACGGTACGATGAACTTCAGCCAGGTGCGTAATTTCCTTGATCTGGCGGCTCAGAGCGGAATGACAGTCTATGGTCACACTCTCGCATGGCATTCTCAGCAGCAGAACACCTATCTGAATAACCTTATTGCCGACAAACGCGTGGATCTCCCTGCGGAAGAGGGTGTGGATGTGGTTCTTTTCGAGTCAGATTTCAACAATGGTCAGAATCCGTTCATCGGCTGGGGCAACAACTCAACAATTGGAGTCGAGAACGGTGTGTTCAAGGTTACAAATCCTTCAGCAGCAAACTTTTGGGAGGCTCAGTTCGCCCGCGATTTCAACGAGCCGTTCACAAAGGGACAGAAATATGTTCTTAAATTCAAGATAAAAGGCTCGGCTGAGGGCAAGATTACTCCAGGCATTCAGATCCTTGATGACAACTACACATCTGCCGGAGATTTCCCTGCAATCCAGTTCGGTACAGAGTGGTCTGACGCCGAGGTGGCTTGCGAATGCAAGGCAGACGGCGGAACACGCCTCGTCTTCAGCTTCGGCGAATTCGCCGGTGACATATATATAGATGACTTCCAGCTCAAGGCGATAGGAGTTCAGTACACATATGAATCTATGTCTCCTGAGGAAAAGAAGGCTGTTCTTACCGATGTTATGGACAGGTGGATCAAGGGAATGATGGAGGTCACAGCCAAGGATGTGTCGGCTTGGGATGCTGTAAATGAGGCAATTTCGGCTCAGGACACAGACAGAGATGGCTTCTACGAGCTTGAGTCGGGAAAATGGGGAAGCTCTGACCACTTCTTCTGGCAGGACTACCTCGGATCTGAGGATTATGTGCGTATCGTGATTGCAAAGGCAAGACAGTACTATGCTGAATACGGCGGAACAAAGCCTCTGCGCCTGTTCATCAATGACTATAACCTCGAGTCAGATTGGGATAATAATAAAAAGCTCAAGAGTCTCATTCATTGGATAGAGATCTGGGAGTCTGACGGTGTGACCAAGATTGACGGAATCGGTTCGCAGATGCACATTTCATATTACGAGAATCCTTCGACTCAGAAGAGTAAGGAAGACCACGTAGTGCAAATGCTTCAGCTGATGGCAAACACAGGCAAGCTCGTGAAGATTTCAGAGCTCGATATGGGATATGTCGACAAGAACGGAAATACGCTCGCGGCTTCCAGCCTTTCGCTCGCGCAGCACAAGGCGATGGCCGATTTTTATGAGTTTATCGTGAGGAAGTATTTTGAGATCGTCCCACCTGCCCAGCAGTACGGCATCACTCAGTGGTGTCCTACAGATTCACCTGGTGCGCTTGGTACAGGATGGCGTGGCGGAGAGCCTACAGGCCTCTGGGATCAGAGCTATAACCGTAAATATGCCTATGCGGGATTCGCAAATGGCCTCAGATCGGTCAAATGATAACGAAACAGGGTAAAAATGCCCTGTTTCTTTCGTTTTTGATGCATTTCTTTTGTTTTTGATACTTTTTTCTCCGCTTTTTGTATTGTGTGTTTCAAATTTGAACGCCTTTGTTTCCAAAATTAATCGCACAACCCACATTGTTTGCTAAATTTACAAATCTTTAAGATGTAATCTTAGACAACCGCGAAATTCATAAACAACTTATGTTTTTTTAATAACCATCCCTAACGGGAAAACTAATCAACCTATCACATTATGAAAGCGAAAAAGCTAACTCATCTGTTCGGATTCGTGGCGCTTATGCTCCTGATTTCCGGACAAGCATTCGCCCAGAACACTCGAGTAACAGGTCGAGTTCTGGATGAACTGGGGGAGGGCTTGATTGGAGCCGGCGTGGTAATTCAAGGAACCACAACGGGTACAGTCACAGACTTGGACGGTAACTATGAACTTCCGTCTGTTCCTCAGGGTGCAATTCTCGAGTTCTCTTGCGTCGGCTATGCGACTCAGGCAGTCCAGGTAACTGGTGCGTATCTTGATGTCACAATGAAGCCGGACACAAGGCTTATTGACGAGTCTGTTGTCGTGGCTTACGGCCAGCAGACTAAAGTCACCATCACCGGTGCTGTCACAGCAGTCGGTGGTGACGCCCTTTTGAAGTCGCCTGTTGCCAACGTGGCGAACGCGCTTCAGGGAAATCTTCCTGGTGTATCGGCAGTGCAGGCATCGGGCATGCCTGGTGCTGACGAGCCTGTCATCAGAATCCGCGGTGTCGGCTCTTTGAACAGTGCTGAGCCTCTCGTATTGGTCGACGGTGTAGAGCGTCCGTTCTCTCAGCTCGATCCTAACGAAATCGAGAGTATTTCAGTACTCAAGGATGCTTCTGCGACAGCAGTGTTCGGTGTACGCGGTGCCAATGGTGTAATCCTCGTTACCACAAAGCGTGGTGAAGTCGGAAAGGCTTCGGTTACAGCATCTGCCAGCGCAGCTATGCAGACCATCTCGCAGTTCATCGACTTTGCTGATTCATACACTTATGGCCAGATGTGGAACTACACAGCCATCACTGACGCTCTCCCTGTAGAGCAGTGGCCTGGTACAGTAAAGATCGCTGATTACACTCCTTATGCTGACAACGGTATCCGTTTCTCACAGGACGTGATGGAACATTTCCGTACAGGAGATATGCCGACTACATTCCCTAATACCGACTGGATCGACTACATTATGAACGACAAGGCTTGGCAGGAACAGGCCAATGTTAATGTTTCCGGCGGTACTGAGAAGGTTCGTTACTTCGTTTCGGCAGGTATCCTCAATCAGAATTCATTGCTCAAGACTTTCTCGAACAATAAGAACGAGACCTTCGACTATCAGCGTCTGAACTATCGTGCAAACCTCGATATCGAAGTCTCTAAGTACAGCCAGCTCTCACTTACCCTCGGTGGCCGTATGCAGGACCGCAACACAATGGGTGGTGGTGAAGGTTTCCTTTTCCGTTATCTCCAGGGTGCTACTCCTTATGCAGGTATCGGAGTTGACGAGCAGGGCCGTCACATTGTTTCTGATGCAAACATCGTAGGTCCGTTTGACCGCGACGCTCTCTCAAACTACTACGAGCTCGGTTATGAGAACCAGAGCACAAATGCCCTCAACTTCGACATCCAGTACAAGCTCGACCTGAGCTTCCTCGTGAAGGGTCTGGATTTCAAGGCTAAGGCATCTTACAACTCAGAGTATACAGCTCAGAAGTATCGTCAGAACGGTTATGGTACAGGTCTGACATACATTGCTACCCTCGTGGACGGCAAGGAAGTTCTCCGCAAGGATAACGTGACTTGGCCTATCCCTTACAGCGAAGGCAAGTGGGGCAGCCGTAACTGGTACGCAGAGGCAAGCTTCAACTACAACCGCCGTATCGGAAAGCATAACATCGGTGGTCTCCTCCTCTATAACCAGAGTAAGTCTTACTATCCTTGGGATTCTGACGGAAGCATCTACCAGTCTATCCCTAAGGGTTATGTAGGTCTTGTGGGTCGTGTTACATATGACTATGACACCAAGTACCTCCTCGACCTTAACATTGGTTACAACGGATCCGAGAACTTCGCTCCAGGCAGACGTTATGGTACCTTCCCTTCAGTCTCTGTAGGTTGGATTCCATCTCAGGAGCAGTGGTGGGCACCTATGAAGAATGCCATCAGCTACTTGAAGTTCCGTGCATCATACGGTCTCGTAGGTAACGACAGCACAAACGGTGCACGCTTCCTCTACCTCCCTGGTACTTGGCAGTTCTACAACGGTTCTATGACCTGGAACCCACAGGAGCGCGGTGCCAACTTCGGTGTGAACGGAAACTGGCTTCCAGCTGTCAAGGAGCTTACTGCAGGTAACCCTAACGTTACTTGGGAGACTGCAACAAAGATCAACCTCGGTGTTGACGCAGGTTTCTTCAAGGACAGACTCCACGCTTATGTTGACTTCTTCTGGGAGGACCGCAGAGACATCCTCGTGTCAAATGCTTCGACTCTTCCTGCAGTTACTTCACTTCCGGCAAACTACGTGAATGAAGGCCGCGTGAAGAACCACGGTTTCGAGGTTTCGCTCAACTGGGAGCAGAAGTTCGGTGACTTCCGTTACTCTATCTCTCCAAACTTTGCATTTGCAAGAAACAAGGTCATCGAGATGCTCGAGGTTCCACCTATGTATGCGTACCTCAGCCGTACAGGTCTCCCTGTAGGACAGCGTTTCGGTTATGACCTCTTCGAGTTCTATGAGCCAGGTGCAACAGAGGAGCGCTACTTCGAGAAGTACGGCGTGGAAATGCCTGACCAGGTGTCAGCTATCAAGCCGGGTGACTGTGTGTATGTCGACTTGAACGGTGACAAAGTCATCGACGCAAACGACCAGAAGCCTCTCGGCTACACTGACAATCCTGAAATCACATATTCAGTTAACTTCAACTTCCAGTGGAAAGGCCTCGACTTCACAATGCTTTGGATCGGAGCTGACCACGTGAGCCGCCAGCTGAACGGATACTTCCGTGACCAGTTCGGTTCTACTAACACTTCAGCACTCACTCAGTGGGTTGCAGACAACTCTTGGACAGAGGACAATACTGACGCTATCCTTCCTCGTATCTCATTCACCAACCGTGTTCACAACAACCGTGACTCACAGGCTTGGGTTGTGGATTCGAAGTATGTACGTCTCAAGAATGTCGAGCTCGGTTACACCTTCACTCCTAAGGCAGGATCATTCTTTAATTATATAAGAGTGTACGCTTCAGGTAACAACCTCCTTACTTTTGCTGACTTCAAGGGTAATGACCCTGAGGCTCCAGGTTCAGGACTTGACTATGGTGTGCGCTATCCGATGACACGTCTTTTCAACCTCGGTGCACAGTTTAACTTCTAAACACTTTACGAAATGAAAAAGATATTGAATAACATATTGATTCTGGGAATCTTTACAGTGTTCTTCAGTACTTCCTGTGTTGATAAGATAGCTGTAGGAGACAACTTCCTTGAGAAGGCTCCAGGTGTCGATGTCAATATTGATACTGTATTCACAAGCGCAGAGTACACCCGTAACTTCCTTTGGAGTGCGTACGGTCAGATCTACTGCACATATACTTCCGGAAATATGATCAACGGAGCTCCTATCGACGCTCTGTCTGACTCTTATCATTGCTACTGTTCTTGGGGTGGCCCTATCCAGAGCTACTATCCAGGCGGTCTTACCGAGGATGCCCAGGACACAGCTGACTCTAACTTCCAGGGTAAGTTCTCTTATTCTACAAAGAATCCTTCATCATCAGCTGACGGCCGCGTCTCTATCTATGAGACTGTACGTAAGTGCTGGCAGATCATCGAGAACATCGACAAGGTTCCTGATATGGATGAGGACGAGAAGAGCCGTCTCCGCGGTGAGGCTTATACCATTATGGCAAGCCGCTATTTCGACGCTTTCCGTAACTTCGGAGGACTCTGCCTTGCAAAGAAGGCTTACGCAGTAGGTGAAAACTTCGAAGATGGCCGTGCTACTGCTATGGAGACTGTCGAGTTCATCGACTCTCTCATCGTGTGCGCTATCAATGAGCCTGGTTACATCTGGAACATTCCTGATGCAGACATCGCTCAGTGGTCAGGTCGTCTTACAAAGGCTTCCGCTATGGCTCTCCGCGCAAAGGTTTGGATGCACGCAGCTTCTCCGCTCTTCAACAATGCTGAGCCTTATATGGAGTACAACCCTCTCAAGGTTACTGAGTTCACAAACATCGAGCACGTGTGGTTCGGAGGTTATGACCAGACACTCTGGGATCGTTGCCGCGAGTATTGCGAGGATTTCTTCGAGGAGAATGCGGCTAACGGCAACTACTATCAGCTCGTGCAGCCTGCAACTCAGGACGAGGCAGGTTACCGTATGGCTTTCCGTAATGCCTACAGATACCGCAATGACGGAACTATCCGCGAGAAGATCTTTGACGCTCACCCAACACAGTGGATGTCAAGTTCAGGAACTGACGGTGTAATCAACAACAACGGCTGGGGCTGGGGTTGGGCCGGTTTCGCTCTTGACGGCTATCGTCAGGGTGGAGCAGTTCCTACAAACGAGCTTATGGAGTGCTTCGGTATGGCAGACGGTAGAAACTTCCCATATGAAGATATTTATGGTCAAGGTGCAAACCCAGATGGCATCGACATCTATAAGGACCGTGACCCACGTCTTTATGAGACTATCCTCGTTCCAAGAGAATCTTTCCCTTACGCAGTGGTTGGAGACTACAATGGAAAGACTTACATCGACACTTGGGTAGACGGTGCAATGGATTATGACTCAGGTAACTTCGGTAATGTTGCTGATGATGCAGCAACCCGCTACAGAAAGTTCAAATGGATGCTTGACTACTCTGCTGGAAAGATGGACGACAAGATGATCGGAGTTCCTTACATCCGTCTTGCTGAAATGTACCTTATCTATGCTGAGGCTCTTGCTGAGACAGGTAACCTCACAGGTGCAATCGAGCAGGTTGACATCGTGCGTAAGCGCGTAGGATTGGGCGGACTCGCTGAAAAGAATCCTGAACTCAACCTCACATCTGACAAGGATGCCCTTATCAACGAGATTCTTCGTGAGAGAAACTGTGAGATCGGAGCAGAGTGCGCAGACCGTCTTTACGATATGATCCGCCGCAAGCGTCAGGACCTCTTTACCAAGCCGCTTCACGAAATCAGAGTATATCGTCTCGATGACAACGGTCAGCGTATGACAGGATCTGATGTACGTTGGGATCCTTCTACTCCTTGGCCTAAGTTTGAGTACGAGAAGGTACGTATCTCTGTAGGTGCACGCCGCTGGTGGGATGAGGGTTACTGGACTAACAAGTGGTACCTTGACCCAGTTTCACGTATCGAGATCCAGAAGGGTTACGGTCTTACTCAGAATCCTGGTTGGTAACATTAGAACTTATCATTATGAAATTAAGAAATATATTTATATTCAGCTTGTTAGGGTTCTGTCTTGTTCCAATGACAGCTGACGCTCAGGCACAGCTTGCCGACAAGAAGTCGCAGACAGTGGATTTGGGCTACGGCGTGGAGACATCAGAATACCTTACTACAGCGGCGACATATACCATCACCGCTGAGGAGCTTAGCCGTACTTCTGCAATCAGCCTCGCTGATGCGCTTTACGGCAAACTGCTTGGACTTACTGCAGTTCAGAATACCGGTTTCAAGGGTGAAGAGGGCAGAGGTGCCTCATTCAACATCCGCGGTATTCAGACTACCGGTGAGCAGGACATCCTTATTCTCGTCGATGGAATCGAGCGTCCTATCGACAGACTTACAGTAGAGGAAGTTGAAAGCGTGACTGTTCTCAAGGATGCGGCTGCAGCTGCTCTTTACGGACACGAAGCTGTAAACGGTGTACTCCTCGTGAAGACAAAGCGTGGAGCTGCAGGTACAGGAAACCACATCAAGGTCGGTGCTTCCCACAAGCTTCAGTTCGATCCGGACTATGCTGACATGGTTGGTGCTTATGACTATGCAAGCGCTCTCAACATCGCAAGAGCTAATGACGGTCTTGCAGCAGCTTACTCAGAGGCAGAGCTCCAGAAGTTCCTTGACGGCAGCGATCCTTTCGTTTACCCTAACGTAAACTGGAAAGATGAGGTCTTCAAGAACACAGCAAGCGAGACTAACGCATACATCTCTATGTATGGTGGTTCAGACAGAGTGCAGTACTACTCTCTCCTCGACTACACAGATGCACGCGGTCTTTATGCAAATCCAGACCAGGGTGACTGGAACTCTCAGCTCAGATATTCAAAGGCTAACATCCGTACCAACGTGGACTTCCAGGTGACTGAGTCTACAAGAGTGAAGACAAACATCCTTGCACTCTTCATGGAGACTAACGGTGTTCCTAACATCAACTCAAACGATGCTTGGTGGCATCTTTATAAGGTTCCTGCATTGGCATTCCCTATCAAGACTCAGGAGGGTACTTGGGGAGGTAGCCAGACTTACGGTGACTTCAACCTTTTGGCTAAGTCTCAGGGCGCAGGTTACTCAAAGACTCACCAGCGTCAGATCTGGGCAGACATCACATTGGAGCAGGATCTCTACGGTATTCTCGAGGGACTCCAGTTCTATGTAGGCGGATCTTATGACAATGCTTCAAACATCATTGAGAACCGTACAAAGGGTTATCAGTATGGATGGAACTACTACGATCCTGCTACTGGTGAAATGATGCAGACTACAATGGGTACAGTTGAGGATAAGCTCGTGTTCAATTACTGGGTTGACTCACAGTGGCGCAGCGGAACCGTTAAGACTGGTTTCAAGTATGCTACCAAGTTTGACAACGGTGACGACTTCGCAGCTAACCTCAACTACAATACAAAGAGCGAAATCCGTGACGGACGCAGCAACACATGGTATCGTCAGAATGTGGCTCTCGCAGCTCACTACGATCACGCTGACAAGCTCATGGCTGACCTCGTTCTCGCAGCTAACGGTTCTAACCGTTCATACCCTGCCAAGTGGGCGTTCTCACCTACATTGGCTCTCGGTTGGATCTATGCTGACAACGCTGACAAGGGCAACTATGGTAAGCTTCGCGCTTCAGCTGGTATCCAGCACACTGACTATGTTCCTGCAGCAGGTCTCTGGCTTGACCGTTGGGACGGCGGACACGGTGATTTCTACTACGGAAACAACTTCGCTCAGTCTTGGGGTGCCTTCCTTACTCAGTTCCCTACATCGAACTTCCGTCAGGAGGCTGCTTACAAAGCTAACTTCGGTACTGACGTAAGAATCGCAGGTTGCCTCGACATCGTTGCTGACGTATTTTATCAGCAGCGCCGCAACATCCTTGTAAGCGCTTCTTCACTCAACTCTTCAGTAGTAGGTCTCCAGTCAGCATATGATGACAAGGGTGCTGTTCAGAGCTATGGCGCTGAACTCGGCCTCCGTTTCGCGAAGACATTCGACAACGGACTTAACTTCAATGCTACAGGTATGGCTACATACTCAAAGAACCAGATCATCGAGTGGATCGAGAATCCTGTATATCCTAACCTCTCTGTAATCGGAACTCCAGCTGATGCAGCTCGCGGACTCGTAGCCCTCGGCTTCTTCGAGAGCCAGGAGGACATCGACAACAGCCCGCTCCAGCAGTTCGGTCAGGTGAAGGTCGGTGACATCAAGTATCAGGATATCAACGGTGACAACGTGATCAACGAGAATGACTATGTTGCTCTTGACTATGGTACAGCATTCCCTTCATTGAACTACTCTTTCAGCCTCGGTCTCGAGTACAAGGGTGTAGGTTTCAATGCTTCATTCCAGGGCGCTGGCAACCATATCAAGAACCTCCGCTATGTTGACGGTGTTTGGGGAGCTCTCTCTGACAACAGAAACATGTCGAAGGAGTACTATGCAAACTGCTACGACATCGCAGGTGCAAACGCATTGTATCCACGTCTTTCTACTGAGAACGTAGCAAACAATGCTCAGGAGTCTACAATCTGGTATCGCAATGTGTCTTGGTTCAAGATGCGTGACTGCGAACTTTACTACAAGTTGCCTGCATCTGTTCTCAATCGTGCAAAGATCTCTGACGGCAAGGTGTTCGTGAAGGGTCAGAATCTCCTTTCATTTGACAACATCGCTGCTATGGATGCCGAGAATCTCAACACAGGCTATCCTGTGATGAAGGCGGTTACCTTTGGATTTTCTGTAGTATTCTAATAAAGATTGACTTATGAAACTTGATAAAATTTGTTTATTTATTCTCGCCTGTGTCATCTCGGCATCGTGTGCGGACCTCAACTACACTGAGGAAAACACACGCGATGAGGATTGGACATACGAATACTATGGAGAAGGTATCAAGAATATGGTATTCGACGTTTATGCCCAGGTGTATAATCGCGAGTTTGAGTCCAACAGTGCAACCTTCCTTGCCGGTGCTACCGATGAGGCAGTCTATGCATTGGAGACTGGTGCTGTAAATGGCTATGTAAACGGTGGATGGAGTCCGGCAAATCCTTTCTCTTCTACTTGGGACAAGGCCTACACTGCAATTTCTGAAATCCATATGTACCTTGAGAAGATCCACAAGACTGATCTTTCAGAATGGCAGTACAATCCTGAGTATCAGACCTGGATCCAGCAGATGGAGCTCTTCCCTTACGAGCTTCGTTTCCTCAGGGCTTACTTCTACTTCGAACTGTTCAAGACTTACGGAGATGTTCCGCTTGTCACAACAACTCTTACAAACGCTCAGGCAAACAACGTTACACGTACTCCTGCAGCTGAAATCGTGAAGTTCATCGTGGACGAGCTCGATGAGATCGCTCCACATCTTCCGCTTTCATATGCAACTGAGGTAGGAGCCGAGTTCGGCCGTGCAAACCGCGTTGCAGCTTATGCATTGAAGGCTCGTACACTCCTTTATGCAGCATCTCCACTCCACAATGTGGCTACTTGGGATGAGGCAGCAAAGGCTTGTGCATATGTTATCGACAATGCTGCTGACTGGGGTCTCAAACTCAGCAAGTACGGTGACCTTTGGGGTGAGAACGCATTCTTCAACTCAGAGCTTATCTGGGGTATCGGACGTGGTGCAAGCAACACATTCGAGATGGCTCACTATCCAATCGGAGTCGAGAACGGATCATCAGGAAACTGCCCTTCTCAGAGCCTCGTAGACCAGTATGAGTACCAGGACAATGGCCAGACTTTCGCTCAGCGTTACCCTGGCAACATCGACCTTACTCAGGTTAATCCTTATGAGGGTCTCGATCCACGCTTCGCCCTTACAGTAGTCAAGAACGGTGATGAGTGGCCTACAAACGGTTCACAGAAGAAGATCATCGAGACTTTCTACGGCGGATTCAACGCTTCACCTAAGTATGGCGCAACATCTACAGGTTACTATTTGAGAAAGTATGTTGACGGAGCTGCTGTCACAACTGCTGACAACCAGGTTACACGTCGTCACACTTGGATCATCTTCCGTCTCGGTGAGCTTTATCTTGACTATGCAGAGGCTGTGTACAATGCTACCGGCAGCGCAAATGACAAGACTTACGGAATGTCTGCAAACGAGGCAATCAACGTACTCCGCACACGCGCAGACGTGAATATGCCTAAGTTTACAGAGGACGGAGTTGAGTGGGTAGAGCGTTATGAGCGCGAGCGCCTCGTAGAGCTTGCTTTCGAGAACCACCGTTTCTGGGATGTACGTCGCTGGAAGAAGGGTGCACAGTACTTCAAGGAGGTTCAGGTTGCCGAGATCAGCGGCTCTATGCAGCTTACAAGATCTACAGTTAAGCGTCAGTGGGATGAGAAGTATAATTTCTATCCTATCCCTCAGACTGAAAATAAGAAGAATCCAAATCTTGGACAGAATCCAGGATGGTAGTAATTAATAAGGAGTTCAATTATGAAGAATATATTTAAATTTTTCGGAACAATTCTGACAATTGTCCTCACTGCTGCTTTGACTGGCTGTACACTTGAGGAGCAATTCGAATCTGCTGATGCCGGATTGCACATCAAGGTGTTCTTCCCGACAAAAGTGGTTGCAGGACAGCCTATGACCATCAATGGTTCGGGCTTTGCAGATGCTACCAAGGTTGTGTTCCCTGGCGATGTCGAGGTTACAGATTTCGAGATCGTAAGCAATGATATGATCAGAGTGAACGCTCCTGCAGGAATCGCTGCAGAGGGTGGAAAGATCCGCGTCTGCACAGAGGCGGAAGAGGTTGAGTCTCCGCTCCCTCTCACTCTTGGTAAGACAGTGGTCGCAGGTTACTCGGCTAATGAGGGTGATGTGATCGACGGTGGTGCCCAGATTACTATCTACGGTACTGACCTCGAGTTCATCACTGGAGTTGAGTTGCTTGATGCAGATGGTAACCCAGACCTCATCGAGGACGAGCTTTTCAACCGCAAGGGTACAAGCTCTATCATCTTCACAGTTCCTAAGAAGGTTTATGAGGGTACATTTGTAGGTAAGGTCTACACTATCGACGGCAAGACTTTCGAGATGCCTGAGCTTACTTACAAGCCGGCTTCTGACGGTGGCTACTTCGAGACTGTAGAGCACATTATCTGGGAGAACCCTGATCCTGCAGGAATCGGTTCTGTAAGCTGGAGCGGTCAGTACCGTTTCTATGGCGAGGGCAATGCTGACTCTAACAACGAGTGTATCGCAATGATCTCAGCTGACCATTGGAACATCATCAAGACCGGCACATTCTACCTCAAGTTTGCTCCTGCGGCTGATGCATATCAGATCCGTGCAAACACAGGATGGTGGTCATTCGACGGTGACGGAGCTTACGATATCCACGGCGGTGACGAGCGCATCATCGACAATGGAGACGGCACATTCTCACTCGCTTACACATTGTCAGAGGAGCCTCTCGCAAGCGGTATCCTTGGTCTGATCGATGAGCAGCATCTCCTCTTCACGGGTTCTGGATATACTCCTCTCGCACTTTACTATACTGAGGAAGTGTGGGTACCTGGCGGTGGCACAGTCGAGATAGTAAGGACTTCTATCTGGAAGAACGACGGTTCAGTAGGTGCAGCTTCTTGGTCAGCTCACATCTATCGCTTCGGAATGGAAGGTGCAGACGCTAATAACGAGTGTATAGCTACAATTGCTCCTGAACTTTGGGAGAAGATGAAGACTACTCCATTCAATGTACAGATCCAGCCTGCAGCAGATTGGTGGCAGATCCGTATGCTTGACGGTTGGTGGTCAATCGGAAACGATGAGGCTAACGACATCTCGCCAAACACACCTGACAAGTATGTTGATAATGGAGATGGAACATACACATTTGTTGTAGATCTCCAGTCATATCCAAACCCTGACACTCCATTGGTATCTGTAGTGGATGCTCAGCATCTCCTTTTCGCTGGTGCAGACTTCATCATCCTCGAGATGTACTGGGAAGAAGAGATCTTCGTTCCTGGTGGCGGAGACACTCCAGCAGAGACAGTTATCTGGGAGAATGACGGTTCATTCGGAGAAGGAACTTGGGGCAATACTTACCGCTTTGCTCTTGAGGGCACAAACGGTGGCGACGCTTCAGTAGATGTTCCTGCTGACCTCTGGCAGTATTTCAAGTCAGGTCCGTTCCATGTTGTGGTTCTTCCTGTTGCTGACTGGTGGCAGATCCGCGTCCTCACAGGATGGTGGAGCGCTCAGTGGCCTACAGATGACAACTCTGGTGAAGGTGACGTCAATGTAAACTGGACAGATGTTGTTGCGGATAACGGCGACGGTACATTTACAGTGACTATCGACTTTACCGGTCACGCAATCCTTGATGCGATGGATGATCAGAATCTCCTCTTCGCAGGTTCGGGATTCCAGATCCAGAAGATCTATAGCTTGCAGTAGTCATATATGACTCTATATATCAGGGCTGGCCTTCGGGTCAGCCTTGATTTGTTATAGATCCCCGGTCAAGCCGGGGATGACGGGGAGAGATTCCTCGACAAGCTCGGAATGACAAGGGGATGACTCGGAATGACAAGGGGATGACTCGGAATGACAAGGGGATGACGTGGAATCACAAGGGGATGACGTGGTTGTCATGTCGAGCGACCGTAGGGAGTCGAGACATCTTTAGATTGATATATTTACGTAGTTGGTTGAATTACTGATTGGAAAACAGCAAAAAAATTTTATCTTTGCCGCGATATACCGGATAGTCTGAAATATCATTAATTACAACTCAAATATTTTTATGAAGAATTTACTTAAACTTTTGGTAGTTACTGCATTGTGCGCATTCGGTTGCGTATTTACAGGCTGCCAGGAAAAATTGAAAGGCAACGAGTTCTCCCTTTCAGTCAAAGAGGCAGGTGCAGACTTTATCACGCTTGCAGTTACTGCATCAAAGCCAATGGAGATCGCTTACAAGGTGACAACAAAGGCTCAGCTTGTGACTCCTGCTGTTCTTTTCAAGACCGGTGAGGTCATCGAAGTTGCAGACGGCGATGTGATCGAACTGAGGGAGGGCATCCAGCAGGACACACATTATTATGTCTATGCTGTCGCAAGATTTGACGAGACTACTTATTCTGAGAAGATTTCTCTTGAGGTCACTACAACCAAGTATGAGTTCAATGAGCTCATCACTATTGTTGAGACTTACCTTGACGGTTACAAGGCTCACATCACTGTACCGCAGGAGACCAAGGACAGAAATCACGCTATCCGCGCAGGTTCTATGCCGCTTTCGTGGTACTACCTTATGACCAGCTCAAAAGGTCAGACAACAGTAGACGTACAGGCTATCGCTTCGAACGGTAACCCATACGAGGGACATATGTTCACAGACTCTACTATCGTCCTGAATGACAAGAATGTGATCCTCCTCGATGAGAAGGGCAACCCTGTACTGGATGAGAATAACGAGCAGATCGACATCCACGACCCTATCGTTCCGGGTGAGCCTACTATCCTGATCGCAGGTGAGACTTATTACGGTACTCCTGAGGATTTCAATTATGTGGTAGGCTACACAGCTCCTACAAAGGATTCCTGGTCAGTTCCTTACTTCGATCCAGAGAAGAGAGAGTGGCTTGGAGCATTCCAGAAGAAGGAGTTCTTCACCAAGGAGCCTGCTCTTTGTGACGCAACAGTTGAGATCGACATCCCTGAGGATGAGATCACAGTTACTGACGCAATGATCTATTTCGAAATGTCGGATGACGCGTACTCGTATTTCTATATCGTACTCGACAATTCTACCTATAACCAGATCCTCTCTACTTACCTCAACGGCAATGAAGACTGGTACAGATGGTTCCTCACATCTTACATCGGATTCTATGAGTGGGGTATATTCCCTGAGACAGAGAACATTGCTGTCAATGCTGCAAGCAGCTTCATTGAGCCTCTTACCGGTGGTGAGACTTACCACGTTCTCGTGACAGTCTTCGGTGATGAGGACGGTGCTACACAGCGTTTCATCCACAAGACATTCAAGGCTAAGGACAAGACTAAGGTCGCTCCAGTAATCGAGGTGACTGCAATCGAGTCTTCAGATCCTTACACAGCAACATTCAACATCAAGGCAGGTGTAGACTCAAGAGGTAACGTTCAGCCGATCATGGGTGCATACTGGGTATGTAACTATGCAAGAGATTTCGAACTTATGTTCAACGCTGACTACACTTATGCAACTCTCCTCAAGAACCTCGGATGGACATTCTCTTCAGAGGAGATCGCAGCTGTGAACTCTGCAGAGGGTTACACAGTTTCATTCCCTACACTTGACGGTGAGGTTACACGTTTCGCTGCATACGGTTGCAACGACGAGTACACCTTCAACGTGATCGACGAGGAGCACAACGCAGGTTGGGCTGACTGCAAGACACCGCTTGCTGAAAACGCAGCTCCAGTGTCATCGGAGCTCTTCACTCTCCTTGAGGGTGACTGGACAGCGACTGCAACATTGAGAGCTCTCCAGCAGGAGCCAGACGGAACAACTCTTGCTTACAACGTTGACCACAAGTCAAAGATCAATATCTCTGCAACTGCGCCAGAGCTTCCTGCATCACTTGACGAGAGTGTATATGCCCTCTACGCAGGTACAGAAGAGAAGCCAGGCAAGTCAAGAGAAGAGGTTGACAATATGTTCGAGGAGCTCAAAGATCTTTCTGACCTCTTTACAGAGGCACGTCTCGTAGGTCAGAACAGACTCCTCTGCAGCGGCTTCATGGACTTCGATCCGGCAGCTCCTACTTTGGGTGTGAACAGACTTGAGTTCCGTTCGCCATATGACCTCTTCGTGGCTACTGACTACAGCTCTGTAGACGTGTCGCAGCTCATCTATGACTTCGGTCCGAAGTGGTTCCTCCAGGTTCAGGAGGACGGAAGCGTGATCGTGCCGTTCCACTCTATGAAGATTCCTCCAATGAGCAACTGGCCAGGTTATGCATTCTACACAGGTGGTGTTGCTGACGGTATGGCATTCTATGATGCAAATGAGGCTTATCCAGGATTCCCTGTAGTGATTTCTGATGACTTCAACACAATTAATATCAAGCCTATCGTTCTCAACGACGGAACAAAGGATTACTACTATTATATGAACGCAATCGGAGTTTCTCAGCAGGGTGGTCTTGAGATCATTTCTACTGTCATCACTGACATCGTCCTCAAGAGAGGCTGGACAGAGTCAACTCCTGCAAGCTCAAGCGTAGTATACTCTGCTCCTGTCAACTCAGTGAACGCTGTCGACATGAACGGTTCGTATGTAAACGAGCTTCCAAAGGCTGCTGTCTACAAGTCAATGACAGAGTTCAAGCCTGAGCAGCTCCCTACATACACTCTCAAGGAAAAGGCAAATGTGGTAACAAAGGAAATGGTGGATGAAACATCTGCTAAGATCCTCAGAAAATACAATCTCCAGTAATGAAAAGATTTTTCCAATATGCATCACTGCTCCTGGCAGCAGTGATGCTTATCTCCTGCGGAGGAGATGGCGGCTCGACTGATGCTGGCAAGACCTTGAAGCTTACAAGCGACAAGAACCTTATCCAGACATTCGGAGGTGATTATGCAACCCTTACTGTTACGCTTGACGGACAGAAGATCGTTGAGGACGTAATGTTCTTTGATGACAACAACGAGCTGATCGACATCACTGATTTCAAGTTCTCAACAACTGAGGTAGGTGAGTACAGCATCTGGGCTAACTACGGAACTTACACTTCCGAGACTATCACTATCAGAGCTATTGACATCCAGATTCCTTCGACTCCTGCAGACCCTAAGCCGGCAAGCACTGACTTCAAGACCAGAGCTCTCATCACAGAGTTCACTACAGTCGGTTGCAGCGCGTGTCCAAGTATGAAGGAGGTTCTTCACACTATCGAGGAAGATGCAGCATTGGCTGATATGGCTATCTGCGCTGAGGCTCATACAGGTCTTATAAATTCTGTTGCCGACCCGTGCTACCTGCACAACAGGGCTTTTGAAGATTTCTGCGTAATCACAGGCTTCCCTACAGTGAAACTTGACCTTGCAAGTACTTACAACAACGGTAATCGTTTTGACATCAAGGAGGACCTCCAGGAGGTCGTTGCTGCAAAGGAAAGCTTTGCTCCTGGTATCGCTGTGAATTCTGTACTCAAGGATGGAAAGGTTGTGGCAAAGGTAACAGTAAAGGCAAAGGTGGCAGCCTCTTACAGAGTGGGAACTTACCTTGTAGAGGATGGCATCTATGCGAAGCAGTATAGTGCAACTGCCGACTATATGCATACACACGACAATGTGATCCGTTATATTGATGCTCAGCACAAAGGCTCGTTCTATGGAATCCCGGTAGCGGAGATTGCAGAGGGTAAGACCGGCGATGCTGTGTTCTCTTGGTTCCTTGATGAGATCTGGGAGTATGGCTCAAATATGGGCGAGATCAATGGCGGAATCGCTTGGCCGGAGCGCAAGGATGAAAATCTTCATTTGATTGTTTTCGTGACAATGTCAGACGGACAGGGCGGATATGTGGTTGCAAACGCAATCGACTGCCCGATCAACGGCGAGACAAAGTTCGAATATAGATAATATATATTTGAATATCAGTTATATAAGGAAGTCCCAAATTCTGGGACTTCCTTTGTTTTACCGGTGAGTGCTCCAATTTTTTGTTGTATAATCCGATAAAAGTCTGTACCTTTGTCCTTATTATGGCTTAATGTAAATCAGCCACTTTCTTTAAAAACTTAAGTAAATTTATTTATGAGAACATTCCTTTTGAGCATCGTAGCACTTATGGTGTCTGCTATTGCTGTAGCACAGGTTCCATCTGTAACAGTTGAAAACGCTAAGGGCGAAACAGTGAACACAAAGACCCTTATCAAAGAAGGCAAGCCAATGATCGTATCTTTCTGGTCAACATCGTGCAAGCCTTGCATCCGTGAGCTCGATGCTATTTATGACGCTCTCCCTGATTGGCTTGAGGAGGCTGATTTCCGTGTAGTAGCTGTGTCTACTGACGACAGCCGTCTTCTTGCAAAGGCAAAGTCATTCGCTGAAGGCCGTGGCTGGGGTGAGGACTTCACACTCCTCTTCGACAAGAACCAGGACTTCATGAGAGCAATGAACGTTTCAGTGGTTCCTCATGTGTTCGTACTTGACGGTACAGGCAAGGTGGTGTATTCACACACTTCATATGTGCCAGGTAACGAGCTCGAACTCCTTGAGGCTATCAAGAAATGCAGCAAATAATCCTAAGGAACAACTAAACTGACCTCTATAAATATGAGACTTTTCATTACATTCGTCGGCATCCTTATGTCAGCGTCCATCCTCTCAGCTCAGGATGAGGGCTATCTTACTGGTAGCTTTGAAACAACTGACCACGCCTATGTGAAGGATGAGGCCAACAAGTTCACGCCTGCAGATGATCCGTTCGGATCTAACAACTATCTGAAGCTGGACTATTATAAAGGTAACTTCTCTGCAGGTATGCAGCTCGAGGGTTATGCTCCGGTACTTATCGGATTCCCAGATGAACTCAGCAAGTTCGCTTTGAGCAACCTCTATGCAAGCTGGAGAGATGAGGACTTCCAGATCACAGCAGGTACATTCTACGAGCAGTTCGGCAGCGGACTTCTTTTCAGAAGCTGGGAGGACCGTCTTCTTGGTCTGAACAACGCAGTTATGGGTGCACGCTTTGCCTACAACTTTGAGGATAAGGTGGCATTCAAGGCTTTCTGGGGAACCCCACGTCTCGGAATGGATCTTTCTGACACTCAGCTCAGAGGAGCTGACCTCAGCGTTTCCCTTTCCAATATCCTCGGCTTTGACGAAGTGATGCTTGCTGTTGAGGGATCTGTACTCAACAGATACGAGAAGATCAGCCTTGACGCTGAAGAGGCAGGCGGAAAGCCTACTTCAACAGGTTTCTCGGGAAGACTTAACTTCGACTGGAACGGTATGTTCTTCAAGGGTGAGTATGTTGACGTCGGCAAGAAGCTCGTGTCTCTTACTCCTAAGAGAGGTAACGCACAGCTCGTTGAGATGGGTTATAACGGTCGTGGACTCGGAGTCACTCTTACTGGACGCCGTCTCGAGTGGATGGGCCAGAAGATCTCTTCAAGGTCTCTCTCTACTGCCAACCTCATCTCATATGTGCCTGCAATGAGCACCCAGTACACTTATATGCTCACTACATTGCATCCATACAACCCTCAGGTAGGTGATGAGTCTACTCACACTTTCAACAGCGGTGAGATGGGCGGACAGCTTGACGCGTTCTACAACTTCCGTCGCGGTACCAAGATCGGTGGCAAGAGAGGCATGAAGGTTCACGCGAACTTTTCTACTTACTATACTCTCGCTCAGGAAGGAAGCTACACCCCTGGCAACCTTCTTTTCCGTGACTTCAGCTTCGACCTCGAGAAGCAGTGGACCAAGGAGTTCAAGATGGTTCTCCTCTACTCTATGCAGGAGTACAATCCTACTTACGGTAACTTCAAGACCACTTGGCTCTCTAACATCATGGTGGCTGACCTCCTCTACAAGTGGACTCCTACATTCTCTACACGTATGGAACTCCAGTACCTTACTACTCAGGAGGATAAGAAGGACTGGATGGCTGCTCTCCTCGAGGTGAACTTCGCACCTCACTGGAGCATCTGGGGAAGCGACATGTACAACCATGGCTCAACAAAGATGCATTACTACAATGCCGGTGTAAGCTACACCAAGGGACGTACCCGCCTCGCAGCAGGTTACGGACGCTACAAGGACGGATTCATCTGCTCAGGCGGAGTATGCCGTCAGATCCCACAGTACACCGGAGCTAACTTCAGCCTTACAACTTCATTCTAATGAAAAATCTTCTTTACATATCAGCTCTCGCCCTCATGGCCGCATGCTCAGGAACAGTGGACCCTGAGGACGATCAGGTCATCATCCCTGATGAGTACACCGAGCCTTTTACCCTTTATGTCGACAAGACAACAGTTCAGGCTGACGGAAAAGATGTCGTCACCTTCTCGCTCAAAGATGCCTATGGAAGGGAAATGCTTGATGACAAGAACACACTTCAAGGAATCAACATCACTTCTGCAGAGGGTGTCAGAGTTACCAGAATGGAGAAGACAGCCTCTTTCATCGCGAACGGCACTTACCATTTTACAGCAAAATATAAGGGAAAGGAAAGCGCAAACACTGTTGAAGTTGTAGCGGAGAATAGAGTAGCATATGAAAAGTACCATAAGAACGTCGCTATATATAAGGTAACAGCGACATGGTGCGGCCCATGTGCAGTAATGACCAGAGCTCTTGCAGCCCTCAACGAAGATGCAAAGTCTCATTCAGTTGAGCTTTGCTGGCACGGACAGGATGAACTTGCTGTCACTCCTGACGGATGGGATTATGACTATGGCTCTTTCCTTATGTCTTATTTCGGTGGATCGGGTTTCCCTACAGTCATACTTGACCTGAAGAAGAACACTATTGAAAACACATCAAGCGGACTCGAGAAGGAAATCTGGAATCTTCGTGCAGATTATCCAGCAACTTGCGGAGTCAAGCTTTCTACAGAGTATGATGAGTCGGCTGGCGTCATCAATGCAACAGCTGAGCTGACATCGTCCACAGGAGGAAGCTATGACATGGGTATGGTACTTCTTCTCAACAATCAGATCGTTCAGAGTGGTACAAATGACGGAGGTAAGTACTCCCACATCGTGAGAGCTACAACAGGTAACTTCTTCATGTACTCTTCTGAGAGCCTGACCAAGCTTGAGAAAGATGGCAAAATGACATTCTCGCAGCAGATTCCGACAGGAAACCATAAAGTAGAGGATCTGTCAGTGGTTGCATTCGCTCTTGTTCCAGACGGAGACTATGCAAGGATGGACAACATCGTGCAGGTCCAGGCTGGTGAGTCTGTAGATTATATCTTGAATAAGTAATATGTTAAAGAAGATAGCATATATATTCGCCCTCTTGGCTTTCGCTGCGTGTTCGGGCACTGTGGATCCGGAGGCCGATAACACGGACCAACCTGTAGGAAATCCTATGGAGGAGGTTCCGGAAGGCGTGCTTCGTATCTTTGCCGACAAGACTGAAATCATGGCAGACGGCAACGAAGTCGTGACATTTACAGTGATGTTCGGCAAGGAAGATGTCAGCACAGCGCAGACTCTTGTACTTTTGAGAGAGTACGAAGGGGAAGTGAAGCGTTCAAAGTCAGCTAACAAGTTCTCTACAGTCACAGCGGGTACATATAGCTTTACCGCAGAGTACTACTATGGCGGCAAGTACTACACCGACAACTCTGTCACAGTTGAGGCTAAGCCATATTTCTCAGGTGAGGCAAAGGCATATGAGAGACGTGTGCTGGGAGTGTATTTCACTTCGACCGGATGCACCAGCTGTCCGGCTGCGACTAAGGGAATAAAGAACCTTCAGGACGCTAATCCAGAAATGATTTCGGTGGTTGCCTTCCACTCGCATATGGGAGGAATTGAAGATCCGATGACCATCTCTGAGACAACCCTTTTCAATGCTGTCCTCGGTGGTTTCGACGGTCTTCCAAGACTGTTCTGGAACATGCGTAAGGGCACAAACTTCATAGGTCCTACCTTTGACCAGGGCTTCGCTGAGGAAATTGCAGCATACGAACCTCAGTGCGGAGTGTCGATTAAGACCGAGCCAATACCAGATGCATATGACGGTATGCCGGAAGATCACATTTCGCCGTATCAGATAAAGGTGGGTATAACATCGAATATACCGTCAGTATATCGCTACCTTGTGTTTGTCGTTGAAGACGGTATCGTGGCTGAGCAGACAGGAAATCGTGATTATGTCCATAATAACGTAGTAAGAGCCGTTCTGACAAGCGAAAAGGGTGACAAACTCAATGACAACCTGCCTTTTACAACTGGAGTCGAAGTGAGCGCAACCAAGATTTTGGAGATCTCGCCTGAGTGGAATTGCGATAACATCCGCATCATCGTAGCGGCGACTACCTCATCGGACGGAGGCTTTTCATTCGTAGCGAACAACGTCGCAGAGTGCAAACTCGGAGAGAGCGTGTCATATAAATATGCAGAGTAATATGAAGATATTCAGATATATAGCGTCAGCTGTCGCTGCCGTGGCCATATTCGCCTGCTCAGGAACTGTCGACGAGTCGTCACTTCCTGTGCTCGAGGTCAGCGACGCCGAGATCGATCTCGCAAGCGAGACCGAGGCGGTGTTCACTGTGACATATAACGGAGCGGATGTGACTGACAAGTCTCAGATAGTTTCGACTGCTGAGGGACTTGCAGGCAATGTGTTCACACCTTCAGCTGAGGGCTCGGCATCGTTCTATGCCATTTATGAAGGTCTTGAGTCAAACACTGTGACTGTCAATGTGGTCAACACAGATGTGAAAGTCGAGTCAAAATATGTAAGGCACGCCCTCATAACTGAGTTCACAGGAGCCTCTTGCGCATTCTGTCCGGAAGGATATGACAATATGATGCTTCAGCTTTCAAAGCCGGCGATGGCTTCGTATAAAAAGAACGCTCACATCTGCGCCTTCCACTCTGAGGAGATGGGTCAGGATTCGCTTGCTATTGCTGCGACTATGGATGTGAAGAACCTTTTCGGCAGCCTGGAGCTTCCTTCATATTCAGTCGATCTTCGTGAAGCCGGTGGACTGAACACTGAGGGTCTTGCTGGATTCAATGCAGCGCTCAAGGCTTCATTCCAGGAGCACACTCCACACTGCGGAGTAGCCGTTTCATCTTCTTTGACAGAGGACGGAGCTTCTGTGCAGATCGAGGCTAAGATCACTTCAGAGCTTACATCAGAGTACCGTGTGGTGGTTCTTGTGGTTCAGGACAGAATCGTTGGCTATCAGAAGCATGGCACTTACGGCGAACTTGATGATTATAAGCATATGCACGTTGTACGCCAGGTGGTGACCAAGTACGCCGGCACATTTACCGGTGAGAAGATGACTGATGACGGTAAGATTGCCGCTGGTCAGGAGGTTTCAAAGTCATGGACTGTTCCAGTCGATTCGAGATGGGTGCTTGAGAACACGCAGGTTTATGCAATTGCCCTGGACAAGGACGGACACGTGAACAATATGAACATCTGCGCCATTGACGGCGGAGATTCAGGATATGATCTGAAATAATATAACAACACCATACTATGAAAAAAACATTTAGTCTTTTATTGACAGCGCTTCTCCTTGCGGGATTTACAGCTTGTGAGAAGCCGCAGCCGGAGGATGACACCAAGAAGCCGGACACAGAAAATACCGAGAAGCCGGATAATGGCGAAGGTAACGGTAACGGCGAAGGAAACGGTAACGGTAATGAAGAAGTGGGTGGAGTCGACAAGAACCTTCCGCAGTTCGAGTTCCCGTTCATTGACGAATTTCCTCTCGAGTGCGGAAACCTCATCGCAGAGGGTTCTGAGGTGGGAGTGACTATTGAGGTTACCAAGGTTGAAGACCAGAACTTTGTGTTCGAACTTCGTCCAGGCCCTATGGTACAGTCCTTCAAGATAGATGTGTATCCTTTGTCTCAGCTCTACAACAACCTTCTCAATGACAAGGCCTATGGTCTTTTGACATCTTCAGAGTCTTGGGCTGTGAACGAGCGTATCCGTGAGTATCTCTTCAATGAGAGCGGAAGCGGTGGATATGCTTTCAGCATCAAGGATTTCCCAAGCGAGGATGACTTCCTTCAGATCGAGTTCGACTGGATGAACACTGCATACGCAGCAGCTTCTGCTGTTGCAATTCCTGACTGCGACTATGTGATTGCAGTTGTTGCAAGTACAGAGGAGTCAATCAGCAGCGTTACTCAGGAGGATCTTACACTCTGCTTCGTACACACTACAAGCCAGCCGCTCATCGGTGATCCGCAGTGTGAGATCGAGGTAAATACAGGATATACAGCATTCGGAGTACAGCATTATCTCAATTCTGACGCAGCTGCGGTATATTTCTTCGGCTACCTCACTTCAGAGATTGATGCATATATCGATGCATTCGGTGACACATTGTTCCGTGATTTCATCCGTACACGCGTGACTTCACCGTCAATTCCAAATGACCCTAACAATCCTGAGAGCCTTTATTACTCAGTAAACTACGGTGAGTCTGCAGACCACAGAATCCTCAGCACTACTTGCGCTGTGGCAGTGGACGCAAACCTTACACCGCAGGAGGGCTACAGCCGTCGTGACTTCCATCTCAAGGAGATTCCGGAGGATATTCCTGAGCCTGAACTTTCTGTTGATGTCCTCGAGGAAAGAGTTGCTTCTTCATATGTGGAGTTTGACGTAAACTTTACAGCTGATTGCCAGACAGTGTTCTACAATGTGTTCCCTGTTTCATATCTTCAGACTATCGAGGCTATGAGTGACAAGGAGAAGAGAACACTTGCACGATACATCAGAGATTTCGGCTACGGTTGCCACAATCCTAACTTTGCATGGAATGACAGCACAGGTGAGGCTACTGGTAGCGGTGCAGTCGTAAGACTTGATGCAGTCAGCTCTTTTGTTGCGATGAACGTAGCTAACGGCCCTATCATGCCTGGCAACTCTTATGCAGTGGTTTATGTGGGACGTAACGGAGCTCAGCAGCTTTCAGGCTTGAACATCTCCGAGACTTTCACAACTGACGAGAGAAACCTCACTTCACCAGACGGCTTCAATGCAACTGATCTCAAGCTCGTTCTTGACAATCCGGGCAGAACACAGTTCAGAGGTACCATCACTTATGATCCTTCGGTAGTTTCAATGGTTTATGTTCAGTACATGACAGCTGACAACAACCCAGGTCTCGATGAGAGCAACTCTTGGAGCGAGTGGATGGAGTTCATCTTCGGTTCAGGTACTTCAAATATGCTGGTCAATGCATGGCCTACAGAGCCTAGCGGACGCGACGGCCTCACCTGGACAGGTATGAATCCTGACACAGACTACACTGTCTTCATGTGTGCTGAGGACTTCGACGGAAACGTCAGCCCTATGTACTTCGAGACAATCAGAACTTCTGAGATACAGGTAGGACCGGATCCTACAATCAATATGTCCCTCGTAGCGTCAAATTACGATAACTATGACTGGACAGTGAAGTACGAAATCGACCACGACGTAGAGTACTTCCTCTATTGCTACACTGACAGCCCAGCTGATCTTGCTGCTCACATGCCAGGCCTCAACAAGGGTCACATGAACAACATCAAGGATTCAGGCTTCAGCTATGAGGACTGGGTGAACGGTATCTACGAGTGGGTTGCCGGCGGCTTCGAGGAGAATGGCGGCGGTATGCGTGCCGAGAGCGACACTTCGCAGGATTGGGCTGGTGACCAGACCGTGATTGCAGCTTGTATCGCAGCGGGACGTGACGCTGACGGCGCTCCTGTCTACAAACTCTATCACCTCATCTGCCAGGGCGGAAAGGCTCAGACTCTTGAGGAGATCTTCGGTATAACAGAATAATGTGAAAACTGAAAAAAGTTATATATACCATTTTTTATTAATTAATCCCTATTTATTATGAAAAGACAATTTATGAAAGGCCTTATGGCTTTTTGCGCAGGTGTCATGACATTGTGCGCAGCGTCTTCTCTTTTCGTATCTTGTGACAAGTACGATGATTCTGAGCTCCGTGAGCAGATCTCAGCACTCGACACAAGAGTAAAGAACCTTGAGGCTATCAAGGAGCAGCTCGCAGCTCTCACAGCTCGCGTTGACGCTCTTTATACCCTCACTTTCCAGGTTACTGATGCAAACGAACTTCAGTACTCATTTGACGGTGGAAAGACTTGGAAAAGCACAGGTATCGTTCTCGCAGCACAGTGCGAGCATGAGTGCCCTCCTTGCCAGTATGTTCCATGCGATCATGAGTGCCCGCAGGTGTCACTTGTTGACAACGGCGACAGCGTGACTATCAAGATCGGTGACGCAGAGTTCACTATCGAGAAGCCACAGGAAATCGTGTTCGAGATCCGCGCTGGTAAGGTTTACTTCGAGTCAGAGAGCACAATGAAGGTTTCTATCAAGTCTTCAGGTATCGAGGACATCACAGTTATGTCAGCTCCTAAGGGCTGGTATGCTGAGATCAACTCTGAGGGAATGGTAGAGATTACAGCTCCTAACTACGAGGACTGCCAGGAAGGCTACGGCTGGGACGAGAACGACGAGTACTATGAGATCCCTGCTAAGTGCGCAGCTTCAGGTTATGTAAAGGTACATGCATGCTCAGTTGACGGTAAGTGCATGGTAGGTAAGCTTCCTGTAGAGGTTGCAAGCCAGCCGCTCATCGTTAAGGCTTTCGGTGGAACAGCTTACTTCAAGCTTGCTGGTACAGCTAGCTGGTGGAACGCTACATTCTACTATGGCGTTTCTGAGAAGGAGAACCTTGCAGCTGACACAGCTGACCTCCTCAAGCGTATGAATGACGGTGACTGGTCACTTTCTGATGACTATCTTTCTAACTACGGTGAGCTTACTGACATCGAGGTTTCTATCGCTGAGCTTCTTGGCGAGGAGCCACAGGTTGGTAAGGAGTACGTTATCTGGGCTGCTGTAGAGAATTCTAACGCAATGCCTTATGACGTTGAGGACCTCGTTCTTGCATACTACTCTCCACTTAACGTAACTATCACTGAGAATGAGGCTGCAAAGACAGCTTACAATGTTGAGGTGACTGTTGATGTTCAGGGTGCTGATTCATACGTTGCAGTAGCAATGCCAGAGTCACAGCTCCAGTGGACTTCAGTTGACGACATCAAGGAGCAGATGGCTATGGCAATGGCTGAGGGAATGTACTATGGTAAGCTCTACAATGAGAGCTACACTGGTTCAGCTCTCGACATCGCAGCTGGTACAAGCTACTCAATGAGCGGCAACTACTCACCAGATTCAGATGTATACGTATTCATCCTTCCAGTTGACGGACGTTCTAAGGAGGATTACACTCCAGCTGACGTAGTTTACGCACAGTTCGCTACAGCTCCTCTTACTGCAGGTGGTTCAATCGACCTTACTGCTGAGCAGGTAACTTCATACATGGGCGAGGTTTACGACTATGAGATCTGGGAATATGTAATGCAGGAGATCGTTCTCGATCCTTACACTCAGCTTGGTGTTGCTGTTACACCTTCAACAAACGGCGAGTGGTCAGCATTCTACTATGGTTGGATGGACGAGGCTACTTACGCTGATTACGGTGCATACGAAGAGGACGTTGTAGACTACCTCCTCCAGAACTCATATGGTAACACACCTGCTGAGATCAAGGAGTGGCCTCTTTACCTTACTGAGACAGTTTCTCCAGCTACTACAATGCACTTCGTTGCATTCATCGTTGATGCAGCTGGTAAGTATGGTAAGCTTGCTCACGTAGAGGCAACTACTCAGGAGCTCGTTAAGGCTGACTTCGTTTGGGCTGAGCCTTTCACAACTAACCTCCAGGACGGCGTTCTCAAGAACTCACAGACTCTCCAGTTCACTCCTGTATTCGAGGATGGTAAGGAGCCTGCTTCTTACAAGTACGTTCTTGCACAGACTATGTACTACAACCAGTACGAGGGTAAGGATGACGCACAGATGGCAGAGGAGCTCTTCTTCTCTACTTCATCTTCAGTGAAGACTGTTTCTGCTGAGGAACTTGCTAACGGTGTTCTCTATGTTGAGGGTCACTCATATGGCTATCCTTACTACTTTGCTATCGTTCCTATCGACGCTGAGGGTAACCCTGGCGCATCTGCAGCTATCCTTGAGTACGAGTGTGTATTCGAGATGGACGCAGTTGTAACCGAGGGTGCTGAGTTCGAGGCAACTGCACCGCAGATCAACATCAACTTCCCAGACGAGTGGGAGTTCTATCCTGATTACGGTTGGGGTGACGCTGCTTACTACGGCCACGGCTACAGCGAGTATGACGGACTCTATCAGTTCTTCTATGAGATCAACTTCGACTTCACTCCAGCTGCTGGTACTGAGGTTTGCGCAGTTCTCGTTGACGCTGAGTCTTACGACCTTACTGCAGCTGCTAACGTGAAGGCAGGAAGCGCTTGGGCAGGTTCTTATGGTTCATGGGCTACAGTAACAGGTACAGAGTACACTGAGTCTTCATTCAAGTACTATAGCCACTATGAGAACACTCCAGCTCCAAACGTAGTTCTCGTTGTAAGCTGGGTTGACGCTAACGGTACATACTACTACAGAGAGTATCCACTCCAGGAGCAGTTCCAGTACTATGCTGACCTCATGAAGGAGTACATCGCTGGTACTAAGGAAGTTCCTTCAAAGCCAGAGGCTGAGGCTCTTGCAACTCCAGCAGGAAAGCAGTGGGCATTTGACTGGGTTGACTATGCTATGGAGATGGAAATGGAGCACATGTCTTCATGCATCGACCTTGGTGTTTCAATCGAGGGTTACTTCATGGCAGGTATCGACTACGAGGCTATCTATGGTCCAGACGCAGCAGGAATGTGGATGGCAGGTGTAGAAGCATACTTCGAGGTTGAGGCAACAGACGAGACTTCAGGTCTTATCTGGCTTCTCCAGAGCGACTGGGAGACAGGTGAGCTTGCAAGAGAAATGTACATCGAGTACAGCGATCTTACAGAGACCACTTGTACATTCAACGCACCAGAGCTTATGCTCAACAATGTTGTGGCAACTCTCATGACAGAGAACGTTACAGTAATGCCACAGGGTATTGCAATGTAATATCAAAAAGGTATAGGCCTTTTTTCAGACAATAAGGTCCGACGGGAAACCGCCGGACCTTTCTATTTATATATATGTATGTATGGATATTTTTAGCTGAGGCCTTCGATTACGCCGTTGACGATGTCGATCTTGTTGGCCTGAGGTACCTTTGGAAGTCCTGGCATACGGATGATGTCGCCGGCAATCGCCACGATCATCTCGGAACCGGTGTTGATGACGATGTCCTTGATGTCAAAGCGGAATCCTTCAGGCGCGCCGTAGAGCTTAGGATCCTGGGAGAAGGAGTACTGAGGCTTGGCGATGCAGACAG
>CANBDZ010000009.1 GCA_947367375.1 uncultured Bacteroidales bacterium
CGGAGATATGCACTCTTTGCAGATCTATAGTAGAAATATCTGGGCCACAAGAGAAATCAGCTCAACCTTAATAATCCCCATTTTGAGATATCAAAAGTCTTTACTATCTTTGCAGCCTAATTATTAGAATGTTAAGACAGTGGAACCTCCCAGTCCTATAGTAACAGATCAGAAAATCGCTACGGATCACAGTTCTGACGATCCGTTGTCCAACAGCATATTTATGATTATGGGCGAAACCTCAGGCGAAAGCGATGGGGTTGTTTCCGTGTGTGCCTGGTCGGCGCGCACAGGTTTGTCGTATATAGGTACTCCGAGCAACATTCTATCATAAGCTGAACATTTATAAAATATGGCACTATATTTAAGAAAAAAACTTGACAACAAAGCGGAAATTGCCGTATGGCAGGTAACCGAGACGGAAGAGGAGCTATTGAACCTCATTTCCGTTCCGACAGACGAACTTGAAGAGATTTCATTATTCAGAAGCGAGAGCCAGAGAAGGCAGAAGCTCGCTGTGAGGGCACTCCTCAACGAGGTGTTCGAGGAGAAGATGTACCTCAACCACCACGACAACGGACAGCCATACCTTGAGAACTGTGTGACCAACATCAGCATCACTCACACTGACAAGTATGTGGCTATCATCATTCACGACGAAGAAGAACTCGGTATCGACATCGAGTCTCTCGACAGAGACTTCTCGGCAGTAGAGAAGAAGGCTCTCTCAGAGGACGAGATCGACGACCTGGAGAAGGACAAGAGAAACGAGCAGCTCGCCATCTACTGGTGCGCAAAAGAGGCTATCTTCAAGAGAATGTCTCAGAACCGCGTGGACTTCGCTGAGCAGATCGAGGTCGAGAAGTTCAACCTCAGAAAGGAGGGTGAGCTCGAGGCGACATTCATCCACAAGGATGAGCACGAAGAGGAGTTCGAACTCGAATATATGATATTCGACCGTCACCTGCTCGTGTGGCTCGTGGGATAATTGATCCGGAAATATAGCATAGCAGCCTGTCAAACATACGATCGACAGGCTGTTTCTTTTTAAGGACGGATGTCGTCCCAGGACTTTATCGCATCATAGGATTCGCGTGAGCCGTAGTAAGCCTTGAACCTGGCCTCATCATTCTCGACCCACCATTGGGTACCGAGACCTTTTTCAAAGGCATATGGCTTCATGAACATCTTCACCGCCCAGGCCGGAGCAAGGAAGGCCAGTCTGTAGTACCACGGAAGCTTTGACTTCATCGAAGCGAAATAGTCATCCACCGGCACATTGGCCCTGAAATGAAGGATGTCCTCCAGAACGTCTGCATCCCTGTACCACATTCCGTGGAAATTCTTCAATGCAAACCATTGTGGCTCAAAGACTTTCTCCGGAGAAGGAAGGCCCAGTGAGCCAAGCATCCTGTTCATGAACTCATAGTTGGTCATACGGTACTGCGCACCGCTGCTGATGTTGTAGGCCTTGTTCCAGAACGATTCAGGCACCCAGTCTTCGCAGACCTGAGCCAGAAGACGACCCGAATCCTCAATGGTAGCCCATTCGAGGACTCCCCTCATCGGCACATGGAAGGCAGTCGGATTCACGACCTTGAGAATGCCCGGATAGAGGATACCGCTCTGCCTCAATGAAACCCAATGCTTCAGACCTGCCGTGGCAAAAACCTCTTCCGAACGGATCTTCGACAGGGCATACATATCATATTCCGCAGGAACCTGCGGATCTCCGACGCCACCCCAATGGTGCGGCGGATTTCGGTCGCCGTATTGGGCGACCGACCCTATATATATAACCTTTATATCTGAGGATTCCGGCTGTGCGAGGACGGCCTTCACGACATTTTCGGCCGATCCGACATTGACTTTGAGGGTCTTTTCGGGATAATAGTCAGCTGCGGGCGACACCATTCCTCCTACGTGGAGGACATAATCTGCCCCTGTGACTCCCCTGAGGACATCTTCGTAGCGCATCAGGTCGCCCCATATCACCTCAACCGACGGATCTGCCGCATAGCGGCCAAGCTTCCTGCGGTTCTTGCGGCTGTCACGGGCGAGCAGCCTTATGTTGAAGCTCTCCTTGCGACGGTAGAGTTCCTGAAAACCGGCCCAGCCCATGTTGCCGGTGCCTCCTGTCAGGAAAACGGTCTTTTTTGTTGCCATATGGATTATTTGAGCCAAGTCTCCGGATCCTGAGGGGTCTTGCCCTTCCACACCTCGAAGTGGAGCTGAGTCTGGTTGTTGATTGTGTCGATCTTTCCGATCTCCTGACCGACCTTCACCTTGTCACCTGCCTTTACCGAAACTGTCTTCAGTTTACAGTAGAGGGTGAAATAGTTTCCGTGCTGGATCAGGACGCACTGATTGTAGCCAGGCATCACAAACACCTGTGTCACAGCACCTTCAAAGACAGCATTCACGCCTGAGCCTTTTGAAACCGCGATGTCCACACCATTGTTTGGCGGCAGCTGGAGGTTCTTGTAGACAGGATGATAGTGCTTTCCGAAGCGTCCTACCACCGGTCCGTCTACAGGCCAAGGCAGCTTGCCCTTGTTCTTGGAGAACTCGGCATCGAGCTTCATGTCGACCTCGGTCTTCTTCTTGTCCTTTGCCTTCGGATCATCCGTCTTCATTGCCTCGGCGATGATGCGGGCGATCTCCTTATTGATCTTGTTGATTTCCTTCTTCTTAGTCTCGATCTGCTTCTGGTAGCTCTTCTTGTCCTTCTGCAGTTTCTTGATCACGCTGTTAGCCTTCGCCTCATCCTGCTTGAGTCTGTCAAGTTCCTTGACCCTTTCGGCCTTTACGGATTCGGCTTCCTTCTTCATCACGGCAAGACGTTCCTTCTTCAGCCTCAGCTCCTCCTTCATCTCCTTGATCCTTGTGGCCTCATTCTTCATCGTTGTGGAAAGATTGCGGAAGTAGCCGAAACGGCGGAAGGCCTGGCCGAGGTTTTCGCTTGCGAACATATACATATACCACACCCTTGTGTCCCTGTTCTTATAAGCGCTCAGGACAAGTCGCGAGTAGTGGGCTGTCAGGGTGTCGATCCTGGCATTCATCCTGTTGATTGCGAGCTGGGTGAGGTAAATACTGTCTGAGTACTGTCTGATCTGACGGTCAGAATCTGCCACCAGAGCCTTTCTGTTGGAGATTTTCTTTCTTATAAGCACCAGGTCGTTGTCCAGGGAACGGCTCTGGGAAGCATTGGCCGCGAGCTGCTTGTCGATGATGGCAATCTCACGCTCGAGCTTTTCCCTGCGCTGCTGCTGGGTACTTACGTCCTGCGCGTACACTCCCGCTGAAAGCAGCAGGAGAAAGGCTGATATTATGAATTGTCTTATATGTAGGTGCATCTGGTGTTATTTCTTGATTGCAGCCTTTCTGGCATTTATTTTTTCCTCGAGGCCCGGGATCCTGTCCTGATTCTTGTGCATTGCGAGATTCCAATAGACCATTGCAAGGTCATACTCCTTGAGGGCATACAGGACTTCCGCATAGTGGTCCATTATCACAGCGCTGTCCTTTCCTCCGTACAGCATAGCCTGCTTGAAGTGAGGCTTCGCTTCCTGAGGTTTGCCCATAAGGTAGAGTATCCATCCGAATGTATCGAGGTAGGTTGCATTGTTCGGCTCTGCCTCAATGGTCTTCTTGCTCATCTTGTAGGCCTTCTTGAGGCTCTTGCCTTCTTCGCTGAGGTAGTAGGCGTAGTTGTTCAGAACATATATATAGTCCGGATTTATCTTCAAGGCCTTGTCATAAGCCTTGTAGGCCTTCTTGCTGTCGCCGAGCTGGTGATAGATGTCGCCCATGGTCGACCATGCCCTGAGGTTGCTCGAGCTGTCTGCCGGAGCTACTTCGAGGACCTTTTCGCATATTTCCAGAACCTTGTCGTAGGCCTCCAGGTTGTAGTCTCCCATGCTTGCCATTTCCAGGAAGGCGGTCTCCTTCGGGAAGAGTTCAAAAGCCTCGCGGCCGGCAGAAGAGAGTTCTTCCCACTCCTCGGCATACATAAGGAACTCCACGTAGCTGGCCCTTGCAGAAAAACTCTTCGGCCATGCCTTCATATTTTCCTTGAAATACTTCTTGGCTCCGTCCATTCTGTCTGTCGAATAATAGTAGACTGCAGCGGTCTGAAGGAGGGTGCTGTCCGATGGATGCGATTCCAATGCCTTTGTGACTACTGTGTCTATCTGAGGCAGGAAGTTTCGTATGAACATCGGATCAGTCCTCTGGATGACTGCCATGAGATAGTCGCTCTTTGCGGCAGGGACATCATCCGACTGTACATACTTTCCAAGTACCGAGAAATAATCGTCGTACTTTCTTGTCAGCCTGTATGTCTCGGCCTTGCCAAGCATTGCCGGGAAATAGTCCGGAGCAAGGTCAAGGGCTTCATCATAGTATGCGATGGCTGTAGAATCGTTATACATCGACATCTGATAGTCAGCCAGGGTTGTCAGGACATAAGGAGACGAGTACTGGCGGTTATACTCTTCAAGCGACTCGTATGCCTCTTCAGGTCTGTTGAGGATACGGAGAAGGTTGAAGCGGTACATTGCGATAGACTCGGTCATTCCGAAGACTGTCTCAATCTCCTTCAACACCTCAAGCGCCTTGTCATATTCCTTCTGAGCCAGATAGATCTCGACAAGGTCTAAATAGATGTCATTCCTCTTCGGAAAGTCGTCAAGAAGCCTCTCGTACATCTCCATGGTAAGTTCCGGACGGGATGTGACAGAGTAAAGTCTTGCGAGTCTGTACCTGTACCAGAAGTTATCCGGGTCGAGCTCCGCCGCCATGCGGTAGCACTGCTCCGCCAGAGCAAGGTCCTTAACACGGACAGCGCACTGGGCAAGATAGTACCATGCTGCATCGTTGTCCGGATCCTCGGCGATGATTTCGTTGGCTATTCTCTTTGCATCCTCGATCTTTCCGGAATTGTAGGCACTGACGACGTCTATGATCATATTGTCGTGCTTCGATCCCGGCCTCGTAAGATCCTGCGCTGAGGCACTGAAACAGCCGGCGAGCAATGAAAGGGATATGATTATATATGTATATATGTACTTCATATTCATACGATAAGAAACATACAAAAATAACACTCAATTTCGGGAAAATGCATAATTTTGGGAAAAATGTGCCGATAATGCAACAATACAGGCCCCGTCTGCATCTATGTCGCGCACGAAAAATTAACGGACCTAAGGGGCCTGACACTGAAGACCGTGGCTGAAATTTTTGATTTACAACTGATTAAGTCTTGCATAAAAGGAGATCGGGCGTCCCAGAAGGTCCTTTATGACCGTTTGGCACCCCGTATGTTTCCTTTGTGCCTACGCTACATCGGTGACAGAATCCAGGCCGAAGATGTTCTTCAGGACGGCTTCGTGACCTTGTTCACCAAGCTTGAAAGCTATAAAGGGGATGGATCCTTTGAAGGCTGGGCCAGAAGGATCTTCGTCACGACGGCCCTTATGAGTCTGAGGAAGAAGGATGCTCTGAAGATGAGCGAGGAGATAGACCAGGCTCGAGGGATGAGGGCAGACACACCTTCACAGGGAGAAAACATCGGCTACAAGGAGCTTATGACTCTGGTGATGTCGCTCCCGCCCGGATTCAGGACTGTGTTCAATATGTACGCGATCGAAGGCTACACCCACAAGGAGATCGCAGACGCCTTAGGAATAACCGAGACGACGTCAAGGACACAGCTGAGCAGGGCAAGGATATGGCTGCAGAACAAAATTAAGGAAAGAGAAAATGTTTGAAGATAAGAATATAAACGAGTTCGACCTTATGATGAAGTCGATTCTGGACGAAGGCAGGGAGGAAGTTCCTGCCGGTGTCTGGGAGCGCGTGTCAGAAGGTCTTGACAAGGTTGCAGCTTCCAAGAGGAAGCCGGCTGCGGTGATATGGTTCAGAAGGGCCGGCATCGCTGCGGCGGCAGCTGCGGCAGCGATTGCGGTCGGCGTGGTGCTGAATCACGACACTGAGGAGACCCTTCTTCCAGACACTGGAGACAGTTCACTCGTTGCAGTGGTAGAGCAGGAGACCAGCACAGAAGATCACGCTGTTACAGTGGAGGAAAGAGCAGAAGCAGTCACTATGTTGGCTGACGCTGCCAAGAGTTCTGCAGTCCGCAAGCCGGTGAGCGAGATCCCGGCAACAGCACAGGAGTTCATTGAAAGTCAGGTTACGGACAGTTCTGCCGAAACTGTTACCGCTGAGCCACAGACAAAAGAGCCGGACAAGGTAGAGGAAGAAAGGATATATTTCCCTGAAGATTGGGGCGAAGAGAAGGAGACATACAGACCTTCGACATCTATCGTTCTTTCAGGTCTTGCCGGCACAAACAGCGCACAGGGTCAGAACAGGCTGAGCCCTCAGAAAGCCCCGGTTGTGACACCTGCACCGGATAAGACAGGAGTAGAAGAGACCAGCACCAAGTCCACATACGGAATCCCTGTTTCGGCGGGAGTCGGAGTGAAGATAGGTCTTTCACCACGCTGGGCTGTGGGAATCGGAGCACATTACACTATGCTGAGCAGAACATTCTACGGCAAGTACACTAAGGTAAATCCTGACGGAACAATCTCAAGCCCCACATCATCTGACATCAGAAACATACAGCATTATGTGGGAATCCCTGTAAACGCTTACTTCAACATCATCTCTCAGGATAGAGTAAGCCTCTACACCTACGGAGGAGGAAGTGTCGAGAAGTGCATAAGCGATGACTACAATGTCCTCAGCACAGCGATCTCCCATAAGGAAAAGGTCGACGGCCTTCAGTTCTCGGCAAATGCAGGTATCGGAGTGGAGTTCGCCATCGGAAAGAATCTGGGTATCTACATTGACCCGAGTCTCCGCTATTACTTCGACAACGGTCAGCCTGAAAGCATACGAACAGTACAACCATTGATGTTCGGATTCGAAATGGGTCTTAGAGTTAATCTCTAAGACTCTTTTTTTGAGAAATAAATCTTAAATTTGGTCTGTTTTCATCAAACTGGGATTTATGGTAACTTTTACACTCGCTCTGGTGCTGCTGATAGGCGGATATTTCATCTATGGTGCATATGTCAACAAAGTCTTCGGTCCGGATGACCGCAAGACACCTGCCGTAACTATGGAAGACGGCGTTGATTACATTCCTATGCCGACTTGGAAGATATTCATGATCCAATTCCTGAACATTGCAGGTCTGGGACCTATCTTCGGAGCCATTATGGGTGCGCAGTTCGGTACCGCCTCTTACCTCTGGATTGTGTTGGGAACCATTTTCGCCGGTGCAGTGCACGATTTCTTCTCAGGCACCCTTTCCATCCGAAACGGAGGCGAAAGCCTTCCGGAAATTGTGGGACGCTATCTTGGAGAGGGAACCCGAAAGGTGACTGGCGTATTCACCCTTATCCTCATGATTCTGGTAGGAGCTGTCTTTGTGAGTGGTCCGGCTGAACTCATCGCCGGTATGACTCCGGACTGGATGAATTCATATTTCTGGATTATCGTCATATTCCTTTATTATATCCTCGCGACCTTGCTGCCCGTCGATAAGATCATCGGCAAGGTGTATCCCCTCTTCGCTGGAGCACTGCTGTTTATGGCGGCTGGTATCCTTGTGATGTTATATGTGAAGAACCCTGATCTTCCTGAGATGTGGAACGGCTTCGGCACAAAGTACGAGTCGAACCCTATATTCCCTATGATGTTCATATCCATCGCCTGCGGTGCCATCAGCGGTTTCCACGCTACGCAGTCCCCTCTCATGGCCCGTTGCATCACAAAGGAAAAGCACTGCCGTCCGATCTTTTACGGTGCTATGGTTGCTGAGGGAATAGTTGCACTTATCTGGGCTGCTGCGGCAACAGCCTTCTTTCAGGAAAACGGAATCATAGATCAGGTTACAGGCAAGGCATTTTCGGGTGCTGCTGTGGCTACAAGCATCTCGAAGGAGTGGCTCGGAGCGTTCGGAGGCGTGTTGGCTATTCTCGGTATCGTTGCGGCTCCTATCACCAGCGGAGACACCGCACTGCGTTCTGCCCGCCTGATAGCCGCTGACTTCCTGAAGGTTGACCAGCGTCCGGTAGGCAAGCGACTGCTCATCTGTATTCCAATCTTCCTGCTGACTATTGGCGTGCTGGTGTACAGCCTCAGGGACGCAGAGGGTTTCAAGATCATCTGGCGCTACTTCGCATGGTGCAACCAGACCCTGTCGGTATTCACACTTTGGGCAATCACAGTTTATCTTGTACGTGAAAAGAAGAATTTCTACATCTCCCTGCTGCCGGCCCTGATGATGACACTGGTCTGCTCAACCTACATCTGCATCGCTCCGGAGGGATTGAGGCTTCCTCACACCCTGTCCTACATCATCGGAGGTGTGTGCACAATGACCGCACTGATCTGGTTCATTACCTGGTACAGAAAGAGCTATCTATCTGACAATCAACTTATCACAAAACGTTAAAAATTAATTTTTAACAAACTTTTCGTCACAATTTTCTTTTTCTTTAACAAATTGTCGAATTTGCTGCAGACATTTGACGGAAAAAGAAAAGTCTGTGTATGGAAAAGGGAAAAAAGGAATTAACTGATATATCAATCGAAACATTGATATATGAGATCAGAGGACAGAAAGTAATGCTGGACAAGGATCTGGCAAAACTCTATGGAGTCGAGACAAAGGTCTTGAATCAGGCAGTCAAAAGAAACATAAACAGGTTCCCTGAAGATTTTATGTTTCAACTTACGCACGAAGAGTGTTTAAGGTCACAAATTGTGACCTTAAACACAAGACAAGGGCATCATCTTAAATATATGCCCTATGCATTTACGGAACAAGGTGTTGCAATGTTGAGCAGTGTATTGAAATCAGACTCTGCTATTGAAATCAACATCAGAATAATCCGAACCTTTGTATTTATCAGAAAAAGTATTTATACGTCTCAAATTCTAAATGCCGAACTAGAAGTAATCAAATCCAAATTGGAACTCCTTGAGCGTAACGACGAAGAAAACCTGGCTGCTATTAACGATGTGTCAGAAGATGTTCGTAAAGAGATTGATACAATCTATCAAGCTATCGCTGCACTTGCAGTAAATACATCCTCAGACAGCACCCCAAGAAAGAAAATAGGATTCAAGAGTCAGAACAGTAAATAGGAGAGAAAGGATATGCTTATAAACATTCATTCTGCGAAGTGCATCGGGATCGATGCTGTGGAGGTTATTGTTGAGGTAGATGTCGCTCAGGGAATCGGAATTCATCTGGTGGGACTGGCTGATGCTGCCGTGAAGGAGAGTCTGTTGCGTACAATCACTTCGCTGCAGTCGCTCGGGTTCAAGATTCCGGGAAGAAAGATAGTCATAAACCTTGCTCCTGCCGACATGCACAAGAAGGGCAGCGGATACGATGTGCCCATAGCCCTCGGAATCATTGCGGCTTCCGGACAGAGGGAGCTGCCGCTGCTGGACAAATATATAATAATGGGAGAGTTGGGTCTGGACGGGACCATAAGGGAGGTGCCGGGGGCGCTGCCGACCGTCGAGCTTGCCGAGCGGTCGGGCCTGCGCGGCTGCATCCTCCCGCAGGCATCCGCCCTGGAGGCAGTCGAGTACAGCAGTTCTGAAGTCTATGGAGTGGAAAATCTCGAAGATGTGCTTAGAATCCTATCCGGAGAGGAAGAATGCAAAGACCTTCTGGCCGAAAACATCATAGAAAGAAAAGGACTGAAGCCACAAGATGAGGACAGCACTGACTCTCCGGGCAGAGTGATGGACTTCTCCGAAATCATGGGACAGGAAGGAGCAAAACGAGGTGTGGAGATAGCAGCCGCAGGCGGCCACAACGTCATAATGATCGGCCCTCCAGGCTCCGGAAAGAGCTCCCTGGCCAAAGCGATGGCTTCCATCCTCCCAAAAATGAGTCTCAGGGAGTCTGTCCAGACAAGTAAGATTTATTCCGTAGCAGGAAAGGGCAATCCTCTCAGAGGTCTGATGAAGCAGCGCCCCTTCAGGGCCCCTCATTACAGTGCCTCTGTCGCAGCCCTCATAGGAGGAGGTTCGGACAACATCCTGCCCGGGGAAATCTCGCTCGCCCACAATGGCATCCTTATGATAGACGAATTCTGCGAAGCACCCAAGAAGGTCCTGGAAGTACTCAGAGCCCCTATGGAAGACAGGAAAGTCACAATCTCCCGTCTGAAGACAAAGGTCGAGTACCCCTCAGACTTCATGCTCGTAGCTGCCACAAACCCCTGCCCATGCGGCTTCTACGGCGAAGGCGACAAATGCACCTGCACCCCGTCAAGACGCATAGCCTACCTGTCCAAACTCTCAGGCCCGATAATGGACCGCATCGACATACAGCTCTGGATGAAGCCCATCGACCCGAAGAAACTTGTAAACAGGGCCCCTGCAGAAGCCAGTGCCGTCGTCGCCGAGAGGGTGATGAAGGCCCGTGAAATACAGAAAGAAAGATTCCGCGACGAAGGAATATTCTGCAACGCCGGTATGACAAACCGCATGATCGACAAGTACTGCCCGCTGAACAAAGAATGCCAGCAACTTCTGGAAAGAATCATCGAACATATGGGCCTGTCGGCCAGAGCGTGCTCGCGTATCCTGAAGTTGGCACGAACAATCGCTGACCTGGAAGGTGCTGAGAATATAACTGCAGCCCATCTTACAGAAGCGGCCTCATACCGCTTCCTGGATAAACAGCAGTTATTGTGATTTTTGCTATCTTTGCAGCATGAAACATGAAGTTACAATCAGAGGCATAGAAGACCTCGACAGAGCAGCGAAGGAATTCCTCGAGAAGATCGGGGACAACACTCTTGTGGCGTTCTTCGCTCCAATGGGTTCAGGCAAGACTACATTTACAACAGCCATATGCAAGGTGCTCGGCGTGACCGATCCTGTCGGCTCACCGACTTTCGCCATCGTCAACGAATATATGAGAGCCGACGGCGATCCGATGTACCATTTCGACTTCTACAGGATCAACAAGCTGCAGGAAGCCATCGAGATCGGTCTCTACGACTACCTTGACAGCGGCTGCCTCTGCATAATGGAGTGGCCGGAGAACATCGAAGACCTCCTTCCGGAAGAGACTCTGAAGGTGAGCATAAAAGTGAACCCTGATCAGTCCAGGACACTGACTTGGGAAGATCCTCAGTTATCGTGATGTGTAGAGATGCTCTGACAGAAAGGCATCCACATTCTTGCGATAGGATTCAGAAACAGGGATGAGTTCATCTCCTATCATTATCCCCTCATTCCCGTCAATGGATGAAATCTTGTCCAACGCCACTATATAGGAACGGTGGACCCTCATAAAACGCGTCGAAGGAAGCATTTCTTCGACGTTTTTCATTGTCATATGTACGACGATCGGATTCGGGACACTCTGAAGCTTGAATATCACATAATCTTTCATCGCCGAGACATATAATATATCAGAGAAATCGACGTTGCGGAACTGTCCCTCAACTTTCAGGAAGGCCGAACTGCGCTCTTCAGAAACATTCTGCTGCACAGCTGAAGCGTCACGCATCTGCACCCACCTCTCTGCCTTGAGCACGGCTTCAAGAAACTTCTGGTAGCGTACAGGCTTGAGAAGATAATCTATCGCCTCCACCTCATAGCTTTCATAAGCATACTGACGGAAGGCTGTCGTAAAGATGACACGTGTCTCCTTAGGCAGCATACGCGAGAGCTCCAGACCGTTGATATCCGGCATCTGAATGTCCAGGAAGACTATATCCGGTTTCACTATGCTCACCTGTGACAGTGCCAGCACCGAGTCGGTGTAGCATCCGCAAAGTTCAAGAGAGGGGGTGCGCCTGACATAGCCGGCCATCATCTCCACGGCCAACGGTTCGTCATCTACCACTATGCATCTTATCTTATTGTTTTCCATCATTGGAATCTGTGATCTGCAGGTTTATTCTTACTATGGCGACATAGGTGTCTCCTTCCGTAAAGCACTGATAGGAGTGCCGGTCGGGATAGAGAAGTTCCAGTCTTCTTCTCATATTCTCAAGCCCCACACCGGAACCGCTGTAATCTGCAGTAGTTCTGGATATTATGGAATTCTCGGAGGAGAACACGACATAAGACCCGTCCATTCCCATATCGACGTTGACAAAAGAGTCCGTATGGGTGGAGGTGCCGTGCTTGAATGCATTCTCCACCAATGATATGAACAGTAACGGAGAAATCTGTATCGATTCGTCAAACTGATCAAATCTGACGTTCACCTTGGTCTTGTCACTGCATCTGAGAGACATCAGACTGATATAATTCCTCATAAATTCCACCTCGTCGACCACCTTCACCTTTGCGACATTGCTTTCATAAAGGGCATATCGGAGCAGTTCGCTCAGTTGGGCGATGCTTTCCTGTGCCTTATCGGCGTCTATCCGGACCAATGAGGATATGTTGTTCAGGGTGTTGAAAAGAAAATGAGGATTGAGCTGATTCTTCAACCAGTGAAGTTCCGCCTCGACGTTGCGCCTTCTGTCTTCCTCTATCTTTTTCTTCTCCTCATACCATCTTCGCATATATTTCATTCCTATGGCCAGAGCGATCACACATACATACAGCAGTATCCTTATGACAACCGCACCTATCAGGAACCTCGTGATGGAAAAACCATTGACAAGACCTTCTATACCGGTTTTTTCAAAGGACTTTATGTCCGATGAGAACAGCACCGGAACAAACAATATCATCAATATGATGACAATATTGACAAGATAGAACCTTCTTTTCCTGCCGGCAAAGAAATGATTCGGGATGAGGTAATAATAGTTGACCACATATATGGCACAGGGGTAGAAGAGGCTCTGGACACCGGCCTTCAGGGCAGTCCATATCGACAGGGTGCCGCCGCTCATAAAGAAGAATCCTACCGAGAGAGCCGCAAGAACACAGATCCATACAGGAATCTGTATCAGGTCAGTATATAATCTTGTCTTCTTGTCTGTCATATTGCAAATGTATTACATCTGTCCAAGACTTCCTATACTCTCGGACACTGATTTCGAATTAAGCTGGGTATCCTGTTCTATGGTCTTTCTGGATTTCTTTACATTTACATTGTCCTGCTTTCCAAAAGAGAAGCTCAAGTTAAGGGAGAGCAGCCTCAACGGAATACCCGTGGTCGTACGGCTGACGAAATCCTTTCCTTCCGAAACACTCACTATCTTCACTCCCATCTCCTTTGTAAGTCCGGAGAGTCCTGTCAGACTCAGACTGAGCCTGTCTTCAAGAAAGCTCTTCGTAATACCTAACGTACCTATCATCATTCCGGAAGTCCATCCTTGAAGTGAAACTGTACGTCCAGAAGCAATCAGGTTGGTACTGAAGCGCAGGTCAAGGGGAAGAGTCTGCTGGAAGCCCAGGAGGGCATTATAGGTCCATCCCGAATTGCGTTGATCCAGAGATCTGCTCCAGATGTCAGTGTGGCTTCCTCCACCGTTGAAGATGACCCTGGTCTTCTGTCCCGGGATCCAGGTCACAAAACCGTTGAGACCCGTTGTGGAAGTGGAGACTATATTGCCATATGTCGTATTCAGGATGTGTTCCCCGTCATAGAAGCTGTATTGGGAAATGCCGTTCCCCTTGAATTCGTGACGCAGGGTCATACTAACTATCCACTTGGGACTGAAGTAGTTATATATCGCATTCATCGTGTGACCGGTCTCTGCCTCAAGGTCCGGATTTCCATAAGTCTTTGTGGTAGGATCGGAAATGTTGTCCACATAAGGATTGAGATAGGTGATGCCCGGACGGCTTATATTCATATTATAGGAAAGACCGACATTCTGCATAGGACTGATGTTGTACTGGACGCTTGCAACCGGCACAAGGTTGCCATAATCCAGACGGAATTCTTTTCCCTGTCCTTCAGAATAGGTGACATTCTGCCAGGTGTGCTCATATCTGGCTCCCGCCTTCAAGCCGAAAGCACCGATATTTCCTGCATATTCGGCATAGACGGCGCCTATATCATTGTAGAAATCATACTCAAGACTTCCGTCCGAGGAGTGCACAAAGTCTTTTCCGTCAAAGACAAAATTGCTCTGATCCGAAAGATTGTGACGGGCAGTAAGCTTTGCCCCCACATTCAATGTGTGTGAAGCATCTGTGTCCAACGGGGTCGAGAAGTCGGCCTGGACTATATGAGTGACCGAATTCGTGTATCCGTCCGACCTGCTGCTGACGAATCCGAAAGCCTCGGATGAAGGATTGTCGAAGTAATTTGTATTGATATTGTCATATGGTGTACCGGAAAGCTGGTAGGACAATACCAGCGACCTCATAGGGTTGTCTGCCCAGGAATGCTGATAGTCCACATTTGCGGTCATATCTCTTGTCAGTATCTCGGAAAGGTTGTTTCCGTTGCTTGAGTACTCGAACCCGGGACTGCGGAAACTGGTATTGAAGATAGTGTTGGATACTATGTCGCTTTCCAGATATCCTGCACTGACTGAGATAAGGTTCAATGAATCAATCTCGTAACTCAGGTTCATATTTCCTATATATGCAGGTGTTCTCACATCAGCGTCCCCTGAGGCTGTCGTGATAAATTCTCCGGCATCCGTCTTCTGTATCCTTTCTATCAGCGATGTCGCACCTTTCGTTCTGGTACGGGTTGCATTTCCATTGACGCTGAAGGCCCATTTCCCTTTCTGCCTGCTATAAAACAGGCCTCCCGCATAGCCCCTTGTGGTCCCTTGAAGGGTCAGGCTGGCATATTGGCCATCCGCAAATGAAGATTTTCCTGCCGGCGAAGTCTTGGTGGTGATATTAAGTACTCCACCCACGCCTTCGGCATCATACTTCGCTCCCGGATTTGTCATAACCTCTATATTCTTTACGGCACTTGCCGGCATCAGCTTCAGTACCTGCGACGGATTGTTAGAAATCATCGGATTCAGCTTGCCGTCAACATAGACCTGGAAGCTTGAACTTCCGTTCACGGTTATATTGTCCTGACCGTCCACTGACACCATCGGCACCTTCCTGAGCATATCCAGGATAGTGCTTGTCTTGGAATCCACATCATCCTCCACCTTATAGGTGATCTTGTCAATGTCCATAACCACAAGGGTCTTCTGGGCTGTCACAGCACTTGCCTCCAGAATCTCCACTTCTTCCGCCTCTATATCCGTCTCCACATCTGTCTGTGCGTAAACAACTGAAGCAGCAAACATAGCCGCAATTATACATAGGATACGTTTCATACCTGTCATATCTTTAAAGCTTTTCAAAAATAAGACAAGTACCCTTTCCAGGACATCCTCTTTCGACGGACACCCCGTTTTATTCGACCAACCGGGATCAGTCCGTACGTTTCCCTGCAGTTACAGACGAAATGTAGCCGTTGACCTTGATCGTATCAAGGGCCCCATCCTTCCAGATGACAGGCCAGCCTCCATTGACAGAAGACAGTCCCACATTCAGAATGCCGTTTACCATCGCCATAGTGTTTTCCCCCATCGAAGCATAACCGAGAGGGACTTCGAAGATGTCCCCGCAGCGATAAATGACACCTTTGACGGACGGTGACTTAGAATTCGACACACAAAATACCCCGTCTCCCTCAACACACCAAGAAGCGACAGTAGTGCCTGTACTGAATGTATACAGCTGCTCGTCATCCCTCCATAATATGCCGGCCAAAGCAAGATTGCGGCAGGAGAGCACTCCCTCGACACAGACCACATCCTGAGACACCGACAGACGGCCTGTCAGAAGAGATGATCCTTGGGGCAGAGTCAGCACCGACTTGGTCTCTCCGTGAAAAAGCACAGGTCCCTGCACCCCCACCAATGAAGCAAGATAGCACACCTCTCCGCCAGCCGACATCAGGTCCCACACCTTCTTGACATCCTCCCTCAACGCCGCCTGCTGCGGCACACCGTCCACAACAGAGTAGTAACGTTCAACGCTTCCAAGCGCAGAAGCGATAGATTCAGAATAGGCAAAGCATATATGACCATCGTCGCGATGAAGGCGGGAAAAGGTGCGGCCGGAGGCCTTTTCAAGCAGGATTTCGCCGTTTTTTCTATATGAAAACCCTTCGCCTTCGCGGGAATGGCCTAATGTATAAATATCCTCACCGTCAACGATCATCCCCTGCAGGTATTCCCTGCCGGGATAGCGGAACACCTCCCTTCCGTCCTTCTTTATGACGGTCTCGCCATCAGTGGAAAAATCAGTGTAAAGATGGCCGTCTATCATCCTGTGCGAATCCGCATCAGAACTTGTATGGTAGGCATCCCCCACCGGGATCTTCATCATAGGGACCCCGTCTGCAAACACCACAAGGGAACATTTGACACTTCCCTTTTCCTTGTCTGAACGCCAGTCGTATCCGTCCTGATAGTCCAAGGCAGTTATATAACAGACAGTCTTGGCAGGATCCGCAGACCCCACATTCATTCCGGGACCAGTCCAGACACCTTCCGATGTATCTCTCACACTCTCTCCCAATTCGTGGATACCACAAGCCGTCAGCATCAGCCCCACACACAATACAAAAGCAGATCTTCCCATACTTTTTTCCTCAAAGGAAGGGAATAAAGAAAAAAGGCGGAAATATGTTCGTCACATATTCCAGCCTTTCGTCACAAATTTCTTTTTCTTTAAATTTTTGCTTTTTCTTTAACGTTTTTACGCCTTGTAAAGGGCAAACAACGCAGATCCTGAGCCTGACATACTCGCATAAGCGGCTCCGCAGTCATAGAGCGAGCGCTTGATTGCAGCCAGTTCCGGGTACTTTGCAAAGACCGTCTCCTCAAAATCATTCACGAGAATTCCATCCCACTCCTCAACAGGTCTTGCCAGTGCATCCCTCAACGGCACTTCCGGAAGATGAGGCTTGATACCGCTATATGCATCCTTGGTAGAAACTGCGATTCCTGCCGGTGTCACCACCTGAAGATCATAACCGCTAAGGTCGACAGGCCATTCAGTGAGGACCTCGCCCCTTCCCTCTCCTATCATCGGACGGTTATATATGAAAAATGCACAGTCGCTGCCGAGGCGTGAAGCATACTCCGCCAGTTTCTGCTCTGAAAGTTCAAGTCCGCAGAGCTCGTTCAGCATCTTCAGGGCGAATGCAGCATCTGCAGATCCTCCTCCCAAACCCGCTCCTACAGGAGAGGTCTTCTCAAGGAAGATCTTTACAGGAGGGAGATTGAAGTCTTCTGCAAGAATGAAATAAGCCTTTGCTGTCAGATCCTTGAGCGGATCCCAGTCAACACCTTCCTCTCGGGCTATGGTGATCATCAGCTTTCCATCCTCTGAGATACCCTGTACAAGCTTCGGCGCAACTGCCTCTTCTGTCTCCACTCCGAAGACACCCTCGGGCTTCAAACTGCCCTGAGAGGCCGGCACAGCACTGTTGTACTTTGCGAACAGAGCTGCAGAAGTGGTGCTGAAATCATCACCTGCGATGATCTCCAAGGTGTCCTTTATGCCGAAATACGGCACGAAAAGGGTCTCAAGGTCGTGGAAACCGTCCTCCCTTTTCCTCAGCACATTCAGACCGAGATTTATCTTGACGTTAGGATTGGTTATCATATATTCCTTACTGCTTCTTCGAACTTCAATGCTACGGCCTCTCGTTCCTCTTCCGGAATGTTTTCGAGCACAGGAGCGATGAATGATATCATCTGAAGAACCCTTGCATCTTCGAGAGTGATGCCGCGCGAACGCATGTAGAACTGTTCCTCTTCATTGAGTCGGCCGATGGTCGCGCCGTGAGAACATTTCACATCGTCTGCATATATTTCAAGCTGCGGTTTGGTGTCCACCTTTGCTCCGTCGGTAAGAAGGAGGTTATGGTTTTCCTGGTACGCCTCTGTTCTCTGTGCATCCTGAGCGACGATGATCTTTCCGTAGAAATCCACCTTTGAAGTACCTCCGGCAATGCCTTTGAAAAGCTGACGGGAGTTGCAGTGCGGCAGGTCGTGGTGCATATCCACCGCAATCTTAACCTTCTCTTCACCTCCGCAGACATAGGCTCCATAAATGTTCGCCTCAGCCCCTTCTCCGACCAGACGGACATCCAGTTTCACGTCGCAGCTCACTCCAGGGTACACCAGAAGCACCATGTCCTTTCTATCTCCGGACTGGACTTCGATGTTGCGGACAAGCTGACCGTCTGAAACGATTATAACTTCAGTCATAGCGCAGGCCTCCTACAGATTATCGTAACCCTTTTCCTCAATCTCAGCTACAAGTTCGCGACCTGCAGTCTTGACGATCTTACCGTCCTTGAGTACGTGAACAACATCAGGAACAATGTAGTCCAGGAGTCTCTGGTAGTGGGTAATCACAATGGCTGCTTTCTCTGGAGTGTGAAGGGCATTTACGCCATTCGCAACGATACGGAGCGCGTCCACATCAAGTCCGCTGTCTGTCTCGTCAAGGATGGCAAGTGTAGGGTCGAGCATAGCCATCTGGAAGATCTCGTTACGCTTCTTCTCTCCTCCTGAGAATCCCACATTCACCTCACGCTTTGCAAACTCCGGCTTCATCTGCACGAATGCCATCTTCTCACGCATAAGCTTGAGGAAGTCACCTGCCTTGAGTGGCTCCAGGCCCTTACCGGTACGGTGAGAGTTCACTGCAGTCTTCATGAAGTTGGTGATGGTCACACCCGGAATCTCCACAGGGTACTGGAATGAAAGGAATATGCCTGCCCAGGCTCTTTCCTCCGGTGACATAGCCAGAAGATCCTGACCGAGGAACTCGATGCTGCCGGCAGTCACAGTGAACTGCGGCTTGCCTGCAAGGACAGCGGAAAGAGTACTCTTTCCTGCACCGTTAGGTCCCATCACAGCATGTATTTCACCCTTGCGGATGGTAAGGTCGACTCCCTTGAGAATCTCCTTGTCTTCAACTGAGGCTCTGAGGCCTTCTATTTTCAATAATATATCGTTTGCCATATAGCTATTTATTTATCAATATTTTAGATTGCCGGTCAAGCCGGCAATGACTGTTTTATCTTAGGCGTTCTGTCTGTACAGTTTATACCAGGTGAACAGTGACCAGATGCCGTTTATCAGGTACAGGCAGCTGACTATCGGCATAAAGACCAGTCCCGCCTTCAGGTAGAGGGTCAGGTTGGCTATGTTCACAAAGAGCCAGGCGATCCAGCAGTCCCACTTTTTAAGTGCAGACAAAGTCTGTGCAGTAAGTATCAAAGCTGTCACGCAGCAATCCAGATACGGCAGCGGATTAGACGTCCTGCTCATAAGCCAGCCCCAGACAGAGGCCATGACAAGCACCGAGACAACAGCCAGTCCTCTCTGAGGCCATGTCAGCATCGACACCTTCAGCTCTCCGCTTCCGGAAGCGCTCTCCTCCTCTTTCTTAGGATGAGACCATCTGTACTGTCCCATTATATTTATACCTAACGATATAGGCTGCAATATAAGGTTGGCGTACAGATTCTTCTGCCAGAACATAAAGAAAAGCAGAGCAGTGTAGATATAACCTATATAAAAGTTATATCTGCTGTTGCGGCCTGCCAGAAAAACGGTAGTCAGACCGAACACCGCCGACAAAAGGTCTATCAGCAGCACCGGCTTTCCTCCAAGCTCAAACAGTATTATACTCAATGCGTCCATTTTTATCCTACCGATCCCTCAAGGCTTACCTGCAGAAGTTTCTGTGCCTCGACCGCAAACTCCATAGGGAGCTTGGCGAGCACTTCGCGTGCATAACCGTTTACAATAAGTCCCACAGCCTCTTCAGGGCCTATTCCTCTCTGATTGCAGTAGAAGAGCTGATCTTCGCTGATCTTTGATGTAGTCGCCTCGTGCTCTACAACTGCAGTCTTGTTTGCATTCTCAATGTAAGGGAAGGTGTGCGCACCGCACTTGTCACCGATAAGAAGGCTGTCGCACTGCGAGAAGTTGCGTGCATTGTCAGCTCCCGGCATCATCTTCACAAGGCCGCGGTAGCTGTTCTGACTGCGTCCAGCTGAAATACCCTTGCTGATGATACGGCTGCGTGTGTTGCGTCCGATGTGGATCATCTTTGTTCCTGTGTCAGCCTGCTGGTAGTTGTTTGTCACCGCCACTGAGTAGAACTCTGATGAAGAATTGTCTCCCTTTAGGATGGTAGAAGGGTACTTCCAGGTGATTGCAGATCCTGTCTCGACCTGAGTCCACGAAAGGTGGCTGCCGTTACCCTTGCATATACCTCTCTTTGTAACGAAGTTATATATACCTCCCTTTCCTTCCTTGTCGCCCGGGTACCAGTTCTGGACAGTCGAGTACTTGACCTCTGCGTCCTTTTCGACGATGATCTCCACCACCGCGGCATGAAGCTGGTTCTCGTCACGCATAGGAGCGGTACATCCCTCCATATAGCTTACATATGAGCCCTCGTCCGCTACGATCAGCGTCCTCTCGAACTGACCGGTTCCGGCAGCATTTATTCGGAAATAGCTCGACAGCTCCATAGGGCAGCGTACGCCCTTAGGGATATATACGAATGATCCGTCGCTGAATACGGCTGAGTTCAAGGCTGCATAGAAGTTGTCACCTACAGGAACCACAGAAGCAAGGTACTTGCGGATGAGGTCAGGATGCTCCTTCACGGCCTCAGAGAATGAACAGAATATGATTCCCTTCTCTGCGAGCGCTGAGCGGAATGTAGTCGTCACTGACACAGAGTCAAACACTGCGTCAACTGCGACACCCGCGAGCGCCTCCCTCTCGTGAAGAGGAATGCCGAGCTTGTCAAATGTCTTTGCAAGCTCAGGATCTATCTCCTTCGGACGGTCTTCCGCCTTCTTCGGAGCCGCATAATAGATGATGTCCTGAAAATCGATCTCAGGTATGTCAAGATGCGCCCACTTCGGGAGCGGCATCTTCTGCCAGCGGCGGAATGCCTCCAGACGGAACTCCAGCATCCACTCCGGCTCTTCCTTCTTCGCCGAAATCAGGCGTATTATGTCTTCATTAAGGCCCTTCGGTATGAACTCCTGCTCCACATCCGTCACAAAGCCGTGTTCATACTCCTTGTCGGCAAGGCCTTCCAATATTTCTTTATCTTTACTCATATCTCTTTTCCTTAACAGGCCGGAATAACAACAAAATTGCTATCCCGCAACTTTAGAGCCTGAATGCCCTAACTTGCAAAGATAGCAATTTCGGTATAATTAAGAAACAGTTCTTAGAGAACAAACTGCACAGGAACTGTGAGTCTTACTGCCTTCTTCTCTCCATCCTGTTCAGCAGGAGTCCAGTCCGGAGACTTGGAGATAGCCTTTACAACTTCTCTGTCAAGAGTCTTGTCGATTCCCTTTATGACAGTCACATCCTCGACCTTACCCTCTTTTGTGACTACAAACTGCGCGATCACTACGCCCTGCAGCTGATGAACTCTTGCAGAAGCCGGATAGCGCACCTGCGACTCAACCCATAATGAGAAATCTTCGATGTCACCTCCGAGGAAGGTAGGCATAACGATGTCCAGCATCAGGCGTTTACGCTTTTCCGAGTATTTGATCTTAGCTACTTCCAAAAACTTCTTCTGCTGAGCTGTCAGCTCTACTCTTGGATGATATGGACGCTTGGCCTTTATTTCAGGTGGAGTGGTGTCGTACTCAGCGATCTTTGTGATAAGCTTTCCTTTATCATATGCCGCAACCAGCACTGAACCGTCCGGTCTGTAAAGTGTGTCGATTCCGTGGTAACGACCCTTACGGAATCCTCCGACCATCACTGCTCCGTTCTCACGGAACACGGCCGCGTGACCAGTTGCGCGGCCCTTTGAAAACTCTCCGACATAGCACTCTCCACTTGGTCTGTAACAGATGCAGTCACCATCAGGTTCTGCATTGGTGAACTTACCCATTATGATGCCATCCTTTTCAGAATAAAGGACACCATCTCCCTGGTACCACTCACCTTCGTAACGGAAATCACTGCCTACAATGACAGTGTCGCGGTGTACCTGCGCGTTCAGGGACATTGACGACAGCACAACCATCGCCAACATCAGGAGTGAGCATTTCGTCTTCATAACAATTCAAGTTTTGAATCTTAATGCTCTAAAAATAGGAAAATTAATCCGGAAATGCAAATTTCGGAAGAAAATGGAGTCAGAAGCTACTTCGTAAGCTTATAGGTAATGTCCTTAAAAGTCAGGTCTGGAAGCACCTGCAGGACACGCTGATTGGTAGTCGGTGACGAGAGCGGACCTCTCTCCTCGATGTATGGGCCGAGCTTTATATAATTGAAATTTTTCAGCTCAATGGCCGAATCCATCTCTTCCCTGCCCGAGTACCATCCTGTCTTGAGTTCAGGATAGTTCTTTCTCAAATAAGCGGCGAGAGCATTGATTTCTGACGCACGGCCATCACCTCCCATAAAGCATACACAGGTAATCGCCTTGCCATAAAGTCCCATGAGGACTTCAAGGGCATCGGCATCCAGGACGTCACCTATGTTCTGCTGGAGGTGGGTACTATGACAACCGGGGCATCGGTTAGGACACCCCGTTATGTTCAGAGCCAAAGAAACCTCATCCGGAATCTCGGCAAAGACTATGTCATAATTGTAGAATCTTACCATTTCGCGTAGAAGCGTCTTGAGGCTTCTCTCTGACGAGCCTGTGAGAAGTTTGAAACTCGCTTCATGTAACCGATTACACGGGTAAGGTAGTCAACGTTTTCGCTTCCACAGTGAGGGCACTTCTTCATATAACGCTTGTCGATGTGGCCACACTCGTTGCAGATAGTATTAGGAATATTGAATGTCAAGTAGTTACATCCCTCAATTGCAGCCACATGAAGAAGGTGGCGGTACTGCTCCTTAGTAAGGTGCTCCTCAAGGTTCATATGAAGAGCTGAACCTCCTGTAAGGTGATCGATGTAACGGCGTCCGTGGAGGCGGATCTTGTCGATGATGTTCAAAGACTCATCCTCAACGACATAGAAATAAGAGTTATAGCACTCACGAGGCACCACATAACCATCCTCTCGGTCCCACTTTGCATGCTTTACACCCACGTTCTCTGCAGGAATCATCTCGCAGTTGAACATAAGGTCTTTTGTGCGGTACTTCTTGTTGTAAGTCTCCACAAGACCGAGGATCTCCTGAACGAACTTCTCGTACTCAGGGTTGTCGTTGATGGTGATTCCGAGGAACTCGGCAGCCTCGACAAGACCGTTCACACCGATTGTGAGGTACTGACGTGAAAGGTTAATGTATCCTGAATCGAAGAGAGGGAGCATACCCTTCTTCTGAAGATCCTTGAGGTTCTCGTTGTAGCAAGTCTGAACCTTGTGTACAAGATCAATAACCTCCTCAAGATAAGTAAGATAGTGGATGCTGTTCTTTACTGCGTACTGGATACAACGGTTGAGGTTGATAGTCAACACGCTCTTTGAACCTGTTGACACACCACCAGCTCCAAGAGTGTAGCTGAATCCGTTGTCCTGGATCTCGTTTCTGAGACGGCAGCAGCTTGAGAGCGAGTCGGCGTTGTCGCTGATGTATGTGAAGAACGAGTGTCCCTCAGCGTACATCTCTGCAGTAAGGTCTCCGTACTCTGCATCGCGTGGCTCGCCGTCCTTTGTAAGGAGAGCCATTGTCTCTACAGGGAAAGTGAGAGGGGTCTTGAGACGCTCTGCATTGAACCATTTCATGAATGTCTTCTGGAGCCATGAGAGTGATTCCCAGCAAGGCTTTGATCCGTCAGGGAAGCGGAACTCTCCGAAGAGGCTCTCGAAGTAGTACTTGTCATAGTATGAGATGTTCCAGAACACCGCCTGGAAGTTACGTGCTCCTGTAGGCTGGTTGATCGAGTAAACGATCTGCTCGAAGCAGTCTGTGATCACCTTCTTGATAGTACGCTTCTTTGTAGAAAGGTCAGCCTGGTCTCCGCTTCTGAGGTAGTAGTCCTCACCATACTCCTTACGGATGAAGTAGTCCATATACATAAGGAACTCCGGAGTTGCACAAGCACCTGAAAGCATAGAAGAAACGATGAACACCATGTTCACGAAACCACCGCAGTAAGACTTGAGGTTAGTCGGACGTGTCGAGTTTCCACCGATACCCTTTGTACCTTCGAGAAGCCAAGGGTACATAGTGATGGAAGCACAGTAGTTCGCCATCGAAGTCTCATCGTTCTTGTAGATGAAGTGGTTCTTGAGCAGATGGATATATTTGTCGGAAAGTTCGCGTCCGTACACATCTCTGATACGGTCAGTAAGAAGACGACGGTTCAGGCGGATGAAGTTCTGCTTTGGAAGCTCACCGATCAATGTAGCGATGTTCTTCTTCTCGACATTTGCATTTGCGTCGTACTTAGAACCTGTCGCTGCATTTGATGCATCGCAATAAGAAGTGAGGAAGTCAAGTTTGTCCTTGACCTCACGATCCTCCATATGTTTCTGACGATAAAGGATATAGCTCTTTGCTACGGCATAATAATGCTCAGCCATGAGGGCAACCTCAACCTGGTTCTGAATGTCTTCTACACTCATTCCATCCTTTACACGTACTCTGCTGAGGATACCAATAAGGTCATCCTCTGATGCATAACTTCCCTCAGCAAGAAAAGCCTTGCTGATCGCATTCTTGATCTTGTCTACCGAAAACGTTTCACGCTTTCCGTCTCTTTTTACTATGCTTAATTCTGAACTTCCCATATATAGTTTTAGTTTTATTCTTTTGTTTAGAACCGCAAATTTATAAAACAAGAGTCATAGAAAAAGGGGCTCTCCGCGTTTTGACCCGAAAAGTTATCAACAGGATTATAAACATCGGCCTTTAGCATAGACAGGAGGCCGTTTTGTGTGGTTCGGGTTTTGCAGGTATTCCGAGATTTGCTACATTTGCATTCTATATGAGGGGAAAAACCGGGCATATCATCTGCTTGGCGGCGACACTGATGTTGCTGCTTTGCGGAGCGTTTCATAACGAGGCAGCTGCGCAAAGAAGAAAGTCGTCAGTCGTAAAGGCCATGGAGGCCGAAAAAGCCAAGGAGCAGGCTCTCTCCGAAGCAAGAAAGCGTGCGATGGAAGCCACAAAACCTCAGGGAGAACTCTTGGAATTCATTGTAGAAGAGGGAGATACAATCTTTATCGACGAACTCGAAGCAGCCAAGATATGGCAGAAGTTCCCAAGACAGAAAGGTCGCGAATGGAGAAAATATTACCGTCTGGTACACAACTTCAGCAAAGCCTATCCGTACGCCTTGGTAGCAAAAAAGCTGGTGATCGAGGCAGACAGCACCATAGCCGCAGACAAGCTGAAGGGAGCAAAGAGGGAGAAATATATCAGCCAGGTGCAGGAAGAGCTGTTCGAGGTCTTCGAAGGTCAGATGAGGAAGCTCACGGTAAGTCAGGGTGCCCTCATAATGAAGCTCATCGACCGCGAAGTCGGCAAGTCATCATACAATATAATCAAGGGATATAAGAGTGGCGTGACCGCCAACTTCTGGCAGGGTATAGCCAAGGTGTTCGGCTCCGACTTGAAGGCACCATATGACCCTGAAGGCGAAGACGAAATGACCGAGGAGCTCGTAAAATTATGGGAAGCCGGAGAATTCGAAGGACTCTATTACTCCCTGTTCTGGAAATGGCCTCCGACAGTAGACATTCCGTCGAAGTACCTGTAAGGAGATCCGTCAATCCAATCTTTCAAAATATGGAATTCCGCACCGGAAGGCAGCTTCATGCTGACTTCTGTGTGATAGTGTCCAAATATGAAGTAATCCACATTTTCCTTTGCGACAAATTCTTCCGCGAACTTATAGAGAGGCTCGTCCGCTCCTTTGAATACATACTCTTCGTGACGGGCAAGACGGTTATTCTTTGACCAGCCGTTTCCCAGACGGAAAGCAAACCAAGGGTGCAGAGCACTGAAAAGCACTTGAAGCAGTCTGCAGTGGAACACGCCGCGGAGGAAACGATAACCTGGAGGGACTGGACCCAGACCGTCACCGTGTCCGAGGCAGAAACGCTTGCCGTCTATTTCCACAAGCGCCGGCTGCACAAGACGCTTCATGCCAAGCTCTTCAAAGTAGCTGTATGTCCATACATCGTGGTTGCCCTGAAAGAAATACACCTCGACACCCTTGTCCATAAGGTCCTGCAAGGCAGCAAAGACACGCACATATCCCTTAGGAACGACATCCCTGTACTCGTACCAGAAATCCCATATATCACCGAGAAGGTACAAGGCACGGGCATCCTCCGATATAGATTTAAGAAAATCCACGAAACGACGCTCACGGCCTGCAGGATCAGCGACCTGAAGTCCGAGATGAACATCCGAAACGAAATATGTACGGTTTCTTTCCATTTATGCAAAAATGAAGATTGCGGCAGCCGCAATGAGACAATACAGAGCGAACCAGCTGAGCTTGGCCTTCCTTACAAGAGCGATCATCACCTTGCAGGCAAAAAGACCTGATACAAAGGCAGATACAAATCCCAACACAAGAGCTGTCCCACCTACTGATGAAGCTGCAAAGTCACCTCCTACAACCTCAAGGAAGGTCTCTCCGAGAATAGGGACAAGCACCATCAGGAATGAGAACTGGGCCATGACATCCCTCTTCACACCACAGATCAAACCTGTAGATATGGTGGTGCCGGAACGAGAAAGACCAGGTATGACAGCAAAAGCCTGTCCGAGACCGACAGCAAAAGCCTGCCAGTACGAAATGCCGTTGCGATACTCCTTTTCAGGGAATATAGATTTCATTCCCGGACGCGATGCACGGTCTGAGAAGAACAGAAGCAGAGCTGTCATCACGAGAGCAATGCCCACCACATGGATGGAACCGAACATAGCCTCGACACTGTCTTTGAAGAACACGCCTACTATAAGGACAGGGATCATCGACACAGCGATTTTCAAGACATAGTCCATCTGATCGTTATTCGTGAACTTGAAAAAGCCTTTCAGAAGGTCCCAGATCTGCTTTCTGAAGACTACGATGGTACTGAGAACGGTAGCTGCATGGACCATTGTAGTGAAAAGAAGATCGTCTGTGGTCTCTACACCAAGAAGCACCTTGCCTATTTCAAGGTGCCCGCTGCTGCTCACCGGCAGAAACTCCGTCAGACCCTGTATAAGTCCGAGGATTATGGCTTCAAACCACTCCATTATTCTTTCTCGGCACGGCCTTTACCGAAAAGACCCATTATAGCAACAACTTCTATCACTATACCGAGAATTATGACGATCGGAGCTGCCACCATACGGCGGAAGTCGAACATATCATAATTGAAGATTTCAGGATCAGTGCTGCCGCCACCTGTCATAAGGGCGTAGCCTGAAACCATTACCAGAAGTCCGATGAGAAGCAATCTGAGTCCCTTCGGAGTGATTGCCATTTTTGTATTGTTATTTTCCATATTCCTAGTAGTATAATTCGTCTTTCTTAAGAGATATCAGTTTGTTCACGACAAAGAATGTGCTTATCAGACAGATCGTCAGACCGGCCGCAACAACTATGCCCAGCACAATCAGCAGAAGGTCCAGACGGAAAATCTCGAACAGCTGTTCAAATTCGCTCCTCATCACGAACATCAATCCCAGAAGTACAATGATGGCAATAAAGGAAGCGAAGAGTCCCTGGAACGCAGACTGGACAAGGAAAGGGCCTCGTATGAAAGAACGAGTTGCTCCCACCAGCTTCATTGTGTGAATTGTGAACCTGCGTGCAAAGACACTCAGGCGTACTGTGTTGTTGATCAGCACAAATGATATGAAAAGCAGAAGTGCGATGAATACACCAAGAATGAGTGATATTCTGCTGAGGTTTGCATTCAACGCATCCACAAGTGATTTCTGATAGATGACTTCCTCGACAAGAGAACTCTTTGATATTTCCGTTCTTACAACCTCCAGGCTGTCTGCGGAAACATAGCCGGCCTCAAGAGTGACATCAATGGATACCGGTATCGGAGATGTCTCGAACACATCGAGAAAATCTTCTCCAAGCTGCTGGGCGAGCTCTCTTTGTCCCTGTTCCTTTGAGATGAAGACCGTGTTCTTTATGTATCTTTCTCCATCGAGAGTCTCCTTGAATTTCAGCGCTTCCTCGTCACTCACACTCTGCTTCATCATCACGGAAACCTGCATATTTTCCTTAAAATAATCGGAAACACCTTTGGCATTCACCATCAGCAGACTGGCAATTCCGACCAGAAGAAGCACCAGACTTATGCTTATCACCGACGAAAGGTAGGCGTTCATAAGTCTTCTGCGCATTATTTTGTTATCTGTCTTACCCATACGAATAGTCCTATCAGGGCCCAAAGATAGTGAAATTCAAAAAAAATTCTTATCTTTGTAGTTGATTTTGTCTAAAAATAAACGGTATGAGTAATACGTCTAAAAGAGTTCTGTTCGTCAATTCGGAGATATTTCCATATCTCCCGGAATCTGATATCGCCAACATCGGAAGATATCTTCCTCAAGGCATTCAGGAAAGAAAGAAGGAAATAAGATCTTTTATGCCAAGATACGGCTGCATCAACGAAAGGAAGAACCAGCTTCACGAAGTGATCCGCCTCTCAGGCATGAATATAATCATCAACGACGTAGACAGACCTCTCGTTATCAAGGTTGCATCCATCTCATCAGCAAGAATGCAGGTGTACTTCATCGACAACGAGGACTATTTCCACCGCAAGAGCATCTATCATGATGCTGACGGCAACTTCTTCGAGGACAACGGAGAAAGAGCTATCTTCTTTGCAAGAGGCGTTCTGGAGACAGTAAAGAAGCTCCGTTGGGCTCCGGACATCATCCACTGCCAGGGATGGATCTCTCACGTACTTCCACTCTATCTCAAGAAGGCATACATCGATGACCCTATCTTCTCACAGAGCAAGGTCATCCTCTCACTTTATGACGACACCCCTACCGTGGACCTCTCACCTGACTTCAAGGAGAGGATCCTGTTCAGCGGAATCTCTGAGAAAGATGTGGAGATCATTTCAGAGCCTACTGGCATAAATCTTGCGAAGCTCGCGGCGAGCTATTCAGACGGAATCATTCTCGGCGCCGGCAACGTCCACGAAGACATTGTCAATTTCTGCAAAGAGTCCGGACTCCCTGTACTGCCTTACAATGCAGCCGCTATGGAAGATGGCTCATACATTGAAGATTATAACAACTTTTACGATCAGTTCTAAAACACGGTCGAGTAACTTTAGGAATATGAATTTTAAATCATTGGCCAGAGCCAGCCGCCTTGCGGCAATCGGTGCGATACTGTTAGGCTCGGCATCTTGTGTGAAAATAAACGAACAGCTTGGTGAAAACCTCATCCCTACAGATCAGAAGTGGGAGGTTTATGAAATTGCACCTATGGAGCTTACAGACATCAGAATGCAGATGTCAGACAGCCTCTCCGGCTACAGTACCAGCAGATTCGTTTTCGGATCAGTCAGAGACAATAACTTCGGAACCAGCATAAAGAGTGCAAGCTTCACGCTTGTACCACTCTATGACACCCTTGACTTCGGTAAGGAAACAAAGATCAGACAGTTCCATTTCAGCGCAGTACGCGACACCCTCTCTGTAATGAAAAAAGGACAGTTGAGGATGCTCCAGAACGTATATGTATCCGAGCTGAGGAAACCTCTTGACTCCACTGTACTCTACACCGGATCATTCATGAATCCGGAGAAGCGTGCGGAGTACCTCGACCCAGACAACATCATTACAACAGGTATCCCTGTGTACGACGGAGGTGATTCACTTTCATTCGACTTCAGCAGAGAATTCACTGAAAGATTCATCGAAAGACTCAAGACAGCTGATCTTGACAGCATGGATCTCTTCATACATGATCTTCCCGGAATCTACATCACAACTGATGCACCTGTCGGAGAGGGCGGACGTATCAATCTTTTCAACTTAGACATCGTTGACTCTCAGGACTATCTCGCCGGAAACTATGCGGAATTGAAGATAACAGCCAAGTACGATCATTCAGAGGAGCCGATCGACACATCTTTCGCTTTCTTCTTCGGACCTGCCGAATTCCTTGAAGATGATGCAACAGGCTACCCTACACAGTTTGCATTCAACGCAAGCGAACACGAAACTTACGACATTTACAAGGAAGGGGTTAAAGCTACTGATAAAATATATATCGAAGGCGGCAGCGGCGTGAAGCCGGTAATCAAGGCTAAGGAGATCAAGCAGCTCGTTGAAGATCAGCTTGTCGCAAACGGAATTGCAGACAAGAGCGAAGTTGTAATCAACAAGGCTTCACTCATACTTCCATATGACGTTGAAGGCAACTATGACCTTCTTGACAATTACCCTATGATTCTCAGCCCTACAGTGCGTCTGAGAAGTTCGGAAGGTGGTTATGTGTCATATGCAGGCCTCACTGATTCCAGCATATCTACAGAGAACCAGGGAGACATCAACAGATCTCTCAGCCTCTATTCGCCTGACATCAGCTATCATGTACAGGAGATCCTCAGTCTGGACGAAAGTGCAGAGGATTACGAGGAACAGCTCGAAGCTCATGACATCTGGTTCCTTATAATGTACGAGGAGGTTGTGAAGCAGGAAAGCAACAGTTCATACAACGACCTTTACAACAGCCTTCTTTACAGCTCGTACTACAACAACCTTTATGGCTACAATGGTTATGGCGGATACGGTGGATACGGCGGCTATTATGGTGGATATGGCGGATACGGCTATGACAGCTACGGCTACGGCAGCAACTATTACAACTACTATATGATGGCTATGTACGCAAGTGCCATGAGTTCCTCATCAAGCTCATCATCTTCAGTAGATCTCGATAAAGACAGGTACTACTGCGGTGTACTCAACGGCCCTGAAGCGGCAGGTGCAAAGCCACAGTTGAAGATAACATTCTCAGTTCCTAAGACTGCAGAGAAGTAAGACAAAAAATCAAAGGGTGACTAAAAAGTATGATGGCTGATTAGTCACTTTTTGATTTGTGGTCTCACTGCCATTCAGTTGACTTGACCAGCTCAATAAAAACTTATGATGAAAACTTTAAACAAGGCTCCACATCGTTTCACAAATCTAAACGAATATGGCATTATATTCCTGTTCGCGCTTCTACATGCAGGTGTATCATTTATCGCACGCCTAGTCGGTTTCTACGAGCTTATCATTCTGACAATGCTGACAATTTACATGTCGTTGGTTCTGTCAATCTATATGAAGATGAATGCTCGGTTTGTCTTGATTACCGTAGTCATGATCAGCTTTGTGGGCATGTGGATAGGAGAACCGATTGGTGTCATTGCAAGAAAATACATTTTCCCTCCGACACCGCTGAGACACTATATAGTCGGATCAATATGCAACTTTGTCACTACATGGATCTTAGGCTTCATTCAGGTAGGACTTTCCTTGCTGTTCAAAAAGTCAAGGCTATACAAACCTTGGGACACAAAAGGATTTATATGGGCCATTATAGCCATCATTATCGTACTGCTTGTACGTCTTTCGATGATAGATCCACTCTACTATCATAACAACGTGGCACTCAATATAGTGGTTACCTGCGCCAGCAGCATGGTAGTAATACTCATCATGACTTGGGAACTTATGATTTCCATGCAAAATGAGATGGCTGAAAAGAGAAAACACAATGAAGCCAAGTACAGTTACGAAAGATTGAAACGCCAGATAAATCCACATTTTCTATTCAATTGTATGAATTCATTAGTCGGAATAGTTGAAAGCAATAACAACGAAAAAGCGATACAGTTCATACACAAACTGTCAAACATATACAGATATCTTACTGACAACGAGCAGGAAAGCATCGTGCCTTTAAATGAAGAAATCAAACTGGTAGAGCAGTATACAGACCTGATGAAAATGCGTTTTCCTGAAGGTCTGGAGGTGCATATAGACCTCATACCAGGAAAAAGATATATAATACCATACTCATTGCAATTGCTGGTGGAAAATGCAATTAAACATAATGTGATATCTTCAGAAGAGCCATTGATGGTACATATCTCCATAAACGATGATTACATCCAGGTAAGGAACAACCGTAATATAAAGCAGACATCCATACCTTCAAGCGGTAACGGACAGCGCTATATACGCAAGCGCTACATGGACGAAACCGGGAAGGATATAATCATAACAGAAAACTCAGAAGAATATACTGTAAAACTTCCTCTTATATGAAAGTGCTTATTATAGAAGACGAGACACTTGCAGAACAGACATTATGTAGAGCTTTGGAACGCAATTTCGTGGATATGGAAGTGATTGGCGTAACAAGGTCTGTAAAGTCTTCCGTGGAGTGGATCCGTCATCATATCCATGAAACTGACATTGTCTTCATGGATATCGAACTGGAGGACGGATGCAGTTTTATGATATTGGAACAGACTCAAATACCTGTTCCGATAATCATAACCACCGCATACAGCAAATATGGCATAAAGGCATTTGAAGTCGGTAGCGTTGACTATCTGATGAAGCCTATTACTGATGATGCGTTACTTCGTGCAGTAAACAGGGCATGTAGAGTTCAGAAGACAACAAACAACAGCAGTCTGCTAGCTATGCTGAAGGAATTCATGGAGAACAGAAACGATGACGACATATATAAGAAGCGCTTCTTACTGCACTCCGGCGAGCATATAATACCTATAGAGATAAAGGATATAGCTTATTTCTATATGCAAGGGAAAAGCATATATCTAGTCAAAGTAAACGGTCAGCGACACTTCATCAGCAATGGGGAGGAAACTATTATTGACGAGCTGAATACTTCTGAATTCTTTCGTATATCACGTAACTACATTGTCTCCATATATGCAATAGAGAGCATAGAACGTCTGAAAGGCAGCAGACTTAAAATAACATTGAATCCACCTCCTGACGGAGAGGTCACTGTCACACGTGCACATGTCCAGGATTTTTTAGAATGGATATCATAAAAATCAACATAAAATGAAACGTTTTTTCAATTTCCTTATTTGCATTGTCTTGTTTTTGGCAATGCCGGTAACTTCTCTTTGCCAAAATGACCTGGCAAAGATCAAATACGTCTTTTACATTATCGGTGACGGAATGGGCATTAATCATGTTTTAGGAACAGAGCAGTACAACATCGGTACAGAATCTGGTCCTGAAATAGTGAACTTCTTGCACTTTCCTGTCCGCACCATCATCACTACGGAATCTGCTACATCTCTTGTCACAGACTCCGCTGCCAGTGGCACTGCTCTCGCTTCAGGAGTTAAAACATATGAGGGAGCTATTGGAGTAGGCGAAGACGGGTTACCTGTCCCTGCACTTACTGAATTGGCCAAGGCCAGCGGCAAGGGTACAGGAGTAATAACCAGCGTTGGCATCAACCATGCTACGCCCGGCAGTTTCTTAGCACACTCAAAGAGTCGCGGCAATTACGAAGAAATTGCTCTTGACTATATAGCCTCTCCTGTAGATTTCGCTGCAGGCGCAGGCTTCATAACAGAAAGGAAAAGCGGACATAACGCATCTTATTTTGAGCAAAAAGCAACAGACGCGGGAATCAAGGTTTATCACGGCAAAAGAGAATGGAGCAGCATGTCTGCATCAGACGAGTACGTACTATGTCTGAGCGGAAAGGCTGAAGCAGAACTGCCGTATGCCATTGACCGCATGGAGGATGACACCACTTTGCCTGAATTTGTAAGCGCAGGAATTTCATATCTCGAATCCAGGTTTGCAGAGAATGGTTTCTTCATGATGGTTGAAGGCGGAAAAATAGACTATGCGGGACACGCCGATGACGGTGCCACATGTTTCCAGGAAATAAATGACTTAGCCGTAGCGACAGACCACATATTGGATTTCTATGAGCGTTATCCTGAAGAGACTCTGATAGTAGTAACCGCTGACCATGAGACAGGAGGTCTGATGCTTGGTGCGGGACTATACGAGATGCATCCTGACAGGATGAAGGCTCAGAAGATGTCAGCCAATGCACTTACAAGACTGTTCAACACAACTTTCTCTAAGGGAAAGAAACCAGTATGGGAAGATGCCAAAGAATTCCTTCGCGATCATCTTGGACTTTGGGAAGATGTAGATGTAGACAAAAAAACAGAAAAGGAACTTAAGGAGATCTTCGACAGAAACTACGGCTCTTCTGATGCCAAGGAAGAGAGTGTCGTGAATCTATATTCTTCAAACTCTCTTTTCATTCAGCGTGCAATCGGATACCTTAACAATACTGCCGGTTATTACTGGAGCTACACATCACATTCCGGTTCTCCCGTTGGTCTCTTTGCCAAAGGGCAAGGAGCAGAAAAGTTCATTTCCGCACGAGACAATACGGACATCGCTCCGATAATTTCCGAGTTAGCCGGATACGAAAAATAAGTACAGGCAGATTTATCATAAAAACGGGGAGTCACGTAAGTGTGACTCCCCGCTGTTTATATTAAATCTGACGCTTATTCAACGAAGTTTGGATTCTGTTTCAGATTAGGATTGTAACGGATGTCATCCTGAGGAATAGCGAAAAGATTGTACTTGTCATCTACATCTGCCTTTCCATAATAGTTTCCGATCTGGTTAGGCATATATCCCTTGAAATCCCATGAGTAGTTGTTTGTGTAGCAGTCGAAGCGGATGAGGTCTGAACGACGCCAGTTCTCACTCCAAAGTTCACGCGAACGCTCATCAAGGAGCCAAGAATAAGTCAACTCACCAAGGGTGATGTCACCGTCCGCATTATACTTGTCGGCCTGATGATACTTACCTGAGCAGTATGCGCGCTGACGTACTTCATTCACATATCCAAGTGCCTCATTATCTGCAGTTCCATTGTTTGCACGCATAATTGCCTCAGCTGCCATAAGGTATACGTCAGCAAGACGCATTACAGGGAAACCTACGTTAGAGTACTTGCTAGGCTCTCGTACGACACGGTCCTTCTTAACGTTTCTCCACTTTGTGTAAAGAGCACCATAAGGAGCACTACCCTTAACTTTTGCATTGGTAGGGTCAGCTTCTTCATAGAGTTCCTTTACAAGACTCGCATTTTTACCGTCAATCTTGCCTTCTGTTTCAGGTCCTACAAAGAAGAGTGCTCTGTGGTCCTTCTTCTTGTCACCCCAGCTGTCATCATAGTGGAAATCGCGATCCTCCTCAGCAAATTTCTCCACGAAAGTCTGGCGGAGACAATGGTTTCCTCCCCACTGCTCGGTGATTCCAAAATCCAGTCCGGTATCAGATGCGATCATTGACGAATGGAGGTTTGCCTTGATGATGTAATTAGTTCCACCTGATCCGTTTGCGTGGTCTGTATCTACTGCAAGTCCCCAGATAATCTCACGTGAAGTATTGTTGTCAGCAAGGAAGTTCTCTATATAGTTTGGAGAGAGGCTGAAATCATTGCCGTTGATGATCTTCTTGCAATAAGCCAGAGCTTTATCGTAATCTGTTGTTGTGCCAGCGTAAATATGGCAGCTGAGATATACCCTCGCAAGAAGGAACCATGCCGACGCCTGGTTAGCACGACCCCAGATTCTTGCAGAAGCCGGCATAAGGTCATTCTGGATCTCCTCAAGTTCATTCACTACGTAATCGTAAATCTGCGCACGTGTATACTGAACAGGATATGTTCCGTTAGGAACATTATGATCTACGAAACCTACGTCACCGAAGTTGTCCATAAGGATGTAGTACATGTAGGCACGGATAAAACGAGCCTCCGCTCTCCAATATCCAACCTCATCCTTACATTTATCCCATACTCCATTTGCCTTAAGCTCGCTTTCTTCAGTACGACGAAGAAGTTCATTGGCATATGTAATGATAAGATAGCAGCGGTAATACACCCATGCAGGGAACTGTGTACCCGCATTCCAGCTCATCTCTGTTGCCAAACGAAGACCATAGCCTGATCCAGAGCGGTTGTACATTTCATCTGATGTTGCCTCCTGTGACCAATAGAGTGCACGAAGGAAGGTCGAACGACCGGCATCCCAGCCTGAAAGGTCGTCTCCACCGTGGCCACTGCCTTGAGTTTCGCATACCATTGCCTGGTAACACTTGAGAAAAAATCCATGGTATCCTTCATATGTTGAGAACACCTCTTTCTCTGAAAGTGCCGAATCTGACTCTGGAAACAGGTCAAGATTCTCGCAGGAAACACAAAGGAACAGGGCTACGGAAAAAATAGCTGATAATATCTTTTTCATGGCGTTTGTTCATTTAAAATTCAACTGAAAGGGAAATCATTGCAATGCGAGGACGAGGAGTGCTTGATGAATCGATTCCATCAAATACCTCCGGATCCAGACCTGGATACTTGGTAATTGTGAATACATTCTGTATACCGGCTGCTATACGCAGGCTGTTGAATGCACGGTTCTTACTGAATGTATATCCTACTACGACATTATCCAGCTTGAAGTAGTCTCCACGATAGAGCCAGTAGTCAGACTCATAGTGCTCTGAAGACCAATCAGGAATCACACCTTTGTATGTATTTGTAGGATAATTGTTGTACTGGCTATAGTAAGAGTTGTTGCAACCTCCGTACATTGTCTGCCAGAACACATACTGACCAAAACCATAATGGGCATTGATACCGAAGTCCCAGTTCTTATACTTGAGAGATGAGCTGAGACCGCCATAGAAAGGAACCTGTCCACTACGGTCCTTGCCCTTCATCCAACGGGCCTTATCAGGAGTTGTGTCGGTAATAAATTCCTCAGACTCAGGATTTGACGGATCGTAATCAGGATTATACCACTTCTCGAGTGCATTTCCATTCTCGTCATACACCTGCTTTGCAAGGAAGAATGTGTTAGGCTTGTGACCAACCATATGAGCACGCATGTATCGGCTTGAGTTTCCAATTGTGATATAGGCATTTGGATCCTCATAAGTTGTAAGTGACTCAATACGTGCATCATTCCATGCAAAGTTTGCATTGATTGTCCAATAAGTGTCCTTTGTACGGATAGGTACTACACTGAGTGCAACTTCAAGTCCCCTGCTGGACATTTGACCGATATTCTGATCAAGAGAGTTCGAGAAGTTAGAACCCGCAGGAATCATCACAGAGTTCATGAGAAGATTGTCAGTCCAACGGTAATAGTACTCTACGCTACCTCCAAAGCGATTGCCAAAGAGGCCAAAGTCGAGACCTATATTCTTTGTAGTTGTAACCTCCCACTGGATTGAACGGTCAAACGCTGTCGGACGGTAAACGTTATACCAGGTGTCTCCATCCAAGTATGAATGGTTTTCGTCAGAAACATAGTAGCTTGCCTGGTATGCATAGCGTGTTCCGATATCCTGCTGACCGGTGAGACCGTAACTAGCACGAAGCTTAAGCTCATCTACAAATCCAAGGTTGCGGATGAATGGTTCCTGATCGAGTTTCCACGCTAATGCTGCTGAAGGGAAGTATCCCCATCGTGCTTCAGGAGCAAAACGTGATGAAGCGTCAGCACGCATGGTAAATGTAGCCAGATAGCGGTTGTTGAACATATAGTTCAGACGACCGAACCATGAAGAGAGACGAAGTTCCGACTGATTAGTTGACTCGAGACTGTTCTCGACTGCATCACCATCATTGTAATACTGAACAGAATTGTATGATTCGCCATAATCACGCTCATAAGAATGTCCCATTGTTGCATCTACAGAATGCTTACCTGCAAATATATGCTTGTAATTCAAATAATAGTCGATGTTATAGTGGAAACTTTCCGATGTGCTGTAAGAGTTCTTTCCTTGTCCGCCTTTACCAATAGCAGTCATCGCAGATGACCATGTGCCAGGAGTATTGTCTCTTCCCAACTTCTTGTTGTATGAATCGTACATGTGTCCGTTGAATGACACTGTCGCTGTCAGATCTTCGAAACCATGTACCTTGTAATTAGCGGAAAGATTCGTAGAGATTCTGTTGTTCTCATTGAATCCTAATCCAGGATACAACGCTTCAGCAACAACATTGCTTGTTGAAATAGGGTTGTTACCAGTAGCATCTGCTCCGTACATATCGAAACCGAATGCTTTCTGGTCGTACTTCACTCCATTTACAGTTACAGAACCATAGTCTGCATATATAGGACGGGTAGGGTCAGTAAGAGCTGCATCTACGATCGAGCCGCCGCTTTCAGGAGAGTACTTATAAGTATCTCTAAGTCCAAAATCAAATACAAGATGATTGTCAAGGAAGGAAGGAGTAAGGTTAACAGACGCCGTTACTATCTGCTGTGAATCACCTATAACTACGCCTTTGTTGTCCTGGAAACCGACAGAAATACGATAAGGAACATGAGGCAAGGCACCTGCAAGAGACAGAGTGTGCTTGTGATTGAGAGCAGTCTGCGAAATTGCCTTCTGCCAGTCGCTATTTGCATCTCCAAGAAGAGCCTCATCCCATCCGCGGCGGATATATTCCTCACGGAATTCATCAGCATCGTACACTTCAAGGCGCTGATAATCGTAATTGACTGAATAGTCTCCACGATAGCTTACTTTTGGAGCAATCACTCCATTGCCGTTTGTACGAGGTCCCTTCTTTGTTGTAATGATGATGACACCGTTTGCTCCTCTTGCACCATAGATTGCTGCAGAAGATGCATCCTTAAGCACGCTGATAGACTCTATATCTGTCTCTTATACACATCTCCGAGCCCACGAGACCCTAAGACATCTCGTATGCCGTCTTCTGCTTGAACAGGGGGGG
>CANBDZ010000010.1 GCA_947367375.1 uncultured Bacteroidales bacterium
CCTTTCAGGATACTTCCGCTCTCCAAAAGTTCTATATCCTGCAACATGACTCTGCAAATTTACCAAATCGGAAGAATTGAACAAACTACACTAAGTTTGAAAGGAAAATTGGAGGAATCTTGAAGAAAAACTGACCAAGTACTACAAAATCTGCACACTCAGCAGAGACTTTTGATATTGAGCCAATGAGCCAGTGAGCCGATGGTCCCTCTCATAGGTTCATTGGCTCATTGGTTCACTGGATCAGACGTGAGAACTTTGGCATACTTACCTAAACCTAAATGTATAAATTGAGGTGTATCAAGCCAGCGCTTGATAGTACTCTGCGACACGCCATTCTTTTTACCTATTTCTATGGCCTCCTTACGTTGAAAGATTTCCGGTAGCGCCCGGTAGACTTTCTGTTTTCTCTCAGCTTCCACTTGCCGATATCCTTGTTTACTTCCTGATACAGATACCGGTAAAGTCGAATAGAGCTTCGCAGCATGTTCCAAGAGGATGTCACCGATGGTTAGAGCAGTCTGGAAATCTACATCCTCACAGATGAAATCGACCTTTTCATCAGCATATTCCAGGCATCGCATGAGGGATAAGCTCATCGATATCTTGAATACAATCAGTCCCATTCGGCGGACGGAAGGGAGGAAGCCTTCACCATATCTGCGAAAGTATTCTTCGTGAAGATCTGCGAAGTGAGTATTGAACTGCGTCTGCTGAACAGGAGTAAAGGAGAAGTCAATCTGTTCTATTTCCGAGATTCGCTGATAGACTTCATACCAAATTCTTCCGAGGTCTGCATACTTTTCATCCAGCGAGACATCTGTGGAATCAGCAAAGACATCATTCCATTGGGGTTTCATCGGGAGATGATAGTACATAAACCTGCTGAAAAGACCATTCTCTGCATCAGGAATCAGTTTCTTGACTTGACCAGGAGTACCGGAAAGCAGCACCGACAGCTTCGGATTGACCACTTCCACATATTCATGATTGGTTCTCCTCAGAAAGGACACCGGCTCATTATGGAAGGACTTCCTCAGTCCATCGGAATAGTTTCCATGGTCAGAAGCCAAAGTGTTAGTCAGCGTATCTCCTTCTGTCTCCATCACAAAACCGACTCCCCCATTGTCATAAAGTATCTGATACATGGCTGTCGCACTTGTATTGGCCGGAATTATATGGAGTCTATGAGGAGGAGGTACTGGTTTCTCCATATCTGGATCCTTGGATTGCTTATACTCGGTCAATCTCTCATGATACTGTTCCCACTCCAACTTGTTCAGTTCTCTAAGTTTCTCATGTATAGGCTGAACCAAAGACCTGATGAGAGCCAGTCGTCCCTTTCCCGCTGATGCAGGAGCTACGACATAGGTATAAAGATTAGGGAACACCTTCCTTCCACCGTATTGTCCGCTGACGTTTGGAATGGTGGACGTGATGGCAGCAATGGCTCCCAGGGCCATCATGTCCGCCTCTTCATCACTTTGACTCATGTCGCAGACCTGTTGCAGCAGATATGGAAGATTATCATATACCTGTGGTGTGAAAGCCGGTATTTGGACTTCAATCTTTCCTATGTCAATCCCTGCTTTCTTCGCCAAGTAAAAGAAGGTACCGATGGTAATACCATCTTTCCTGGCATTCAAACAGTTGTCATATTGCTTATCCGTATCCTGCTCATCATACTTCGGATTGAACCTGCTCAAGCGATGGAAGTACTCGCGCCCGTCCTCACCAAGATAATCACTGAGGGCAAAGCCCAGACTCAGCCATTGGTTGTAATCTGGAGCAATATCCACCTGGACATCTTCAATCCTTTCGACCACAGCCTCGAAGGAGTCATCTCCAGCAACCGTTTCTCGCACAGGCTCCGGGTCTGACGAGACAGCATACGGAGCAAACAAAGGTTTCGAGAACACGTCTTCGTCCATATACACGTTGACATCACGCGGAAGGAAGCATGCACGGCACACATCCTTGCAGTGATTATCAGCCTCCAACCCGTATGTGTCGTGGACATATGACGACAGTGCATAAAACCAATCCTCATGGGACATCTGATCCACATCTATCGGCACAACCCACTTCAATCCGTCGCCTGACGGGCTCCTAAAAAGGAGTGCTGTCTGGCATCGTGGGTCTGCAATCAGTTGCTGAAAGACGGATTCCACGTTATCCAGATGATCAAAGTCCAGGCATAGAAGTCCGGAATGTTGTACCAACTCATCCTCCTTACGGTGAGTAAAGATTCCAGAGAATGTGCAGTGATCAAACTTGCTGGCCTTGTATGATCTAGCCTCCTTCTCGTCCTTGATACCGCGTAGTTTTATCACAATCCCAGAACGCCCATTCTTGATGAAGTCATGTATTTCCCTCAGGGACATTTCCTTCTCGGGCTTACAGTTGGAGATCGGAGCCCGATAGAAAGATATTAATTTAGCGTCTGTGTTTCGGTCCATTGTTCTGCTTGTTAATTTGTTGTTGTACTGGCTTCTGCGCCTGCTGATGAATCTGTGTCTGCTGTTGAGCCCTCGTCTGCTCCGCTCGGATCTTGTATGCTGGAGTAAAACCTTTCAGGTCACACCACTTATCCAAGAAAAACACTGCTATCCGATGATCACTTAGCTCACTGCCTGTCATGCATTCATTGCCACGTATGAATTCCAAGTCTGCAACTCCGCCATTTGAGTGCATTTTCGGCAGACATGACAGACCTTGATAATACAATTGCCTTTCAAGTTCAGCACTATTAGAGCTCGTATTGAAGATACAACACAACTCATATTCAAGAACAGGATAGCGCCTAAGGGGCTTCTTCTTGTTATACTCTCTATCTTTTTCTCTGACCGGATCAAGTTCGAGTTCAGCTCCTGTCTCAGTAAGTTTTTTCTTAAGACTAATCAGTTCAAACTTCAACTCGTCGCGTTGATCCTTTACATAGATATACTTCCGTAGAGCATCATTCTTTGAATATCGCAGAGCCTCCTGTTTTTCTTTGAGTATCAGAATATTATCTCTGATCGTTTTCGTTTTACCATATAAAAACAGTCGGTTTTTGAATGCAGCATTCTTCTTAAATCCAAGCATGAGACCACCCATAATCATAAGCAAGATTGCAGGCACAGGGTTGACCGCAGAGAGCAAAAGCGAGAAGGTCGCAAGAAAAACTTTACTACTGTTTGCCTTGCTGATCTCGGCTGTAAGATTTTCTATCAGGGCATTGCAATTTCTCAGTTTCCGGATTTCCGCATCAAGATATTCTGCGTTCAGAGCACTATAGCTCTTTGCCCTGTCATATATGCTAAACGCCATCTGACAATCTGCTTTCAATGAGTCGAGCAGAGGCTTATAATGACTATGAAAGGTATTCCAGAACTGGTTAAGACGAATCTTCTCCTGCTCTGCCGGAGTCTCTCCCCTATGGGAATTCTGGGAGACTGCTTCCTGAGCATACTTCTGCCAGAGCTGCATCTTTTCTTCAGTGACAATCCTCTCCAGATGCATCTCAGCGACATAACGCCTGAGCTGCTCCGCCCTTTCCTCCTCAGTACCATGCCTCATGGCATTGCAGTAGTCGAAGCTCTGCTCCACGGAACGCTCATGCTTGAAGTGTTCGTCAAAGATTCGCTCGCACTCCCTGTAATAGTCGTTCCTATGAAAGCCATGCTTGATTACTCCGGAGGTGCCTTTGCGATGGTTGGTCATCGGAGAAAGCTTATAGGTATTGCTCCTATCCTTTCTGCTGATGATCATGTGCACATGAAGCCCCGGCTTAAGTGCAGAAGCATTGCCTCTATACTCATGGATGGTGTAATAGAACAACAAATCTTCTCTGGACCTCACACCGTCATGATTAAAGTTACGTGCGTATGCGTCCATCATCTTTGCTACGAGAGCATGGGTCGCATTCAACCTCTGCTCTCTGGTATCACCCATGAGAGTAGTTTCCTCGTCTGAGAAGCTGATGATGTTGGAGTAGTACTTCGTGTCTGCCTTGTGGAGCTGCTTCTTGTTGCCGTCTATGGAGTCTATGACCGACTTCGCGTCAGCCTCATTTCCAAATGCATCGAAGAACGGGATATCCTCTCTCAGGATACCGGCCTTCTCCTTGTCTTCCTTTTCATGCTGCAGATACGTCACATATCCTTTGCATGTTCCAGTGTTGTTGTCACTAGAAAAGGGTGCCTTGTTCTGGATCTTTACGTTCATTGTCTTCTCCCTTGATTATTTTCATTAATTCCTTCTGGACCGCTGTGCTCGCATCAATGCTTGACTTGAGAGAATCGTTACTTTTCTCTCTTCTCTCGATGAGTCCCTTGTTGGATTGCTCGATATCCTGAATCCCTTTCTTGAAGATTTTCTTGATATCTCCTATGGTCGCAACCTTGTCGTCATCCGAAGACGATGACTCATTGATTGCCTCAGCCTTGTTCTTTCTGACCTGACGTTCCATCAGATCAGAAAGGTAATCGGCCTGGGTCATGTTGAGCTTTTTTGCCTCTCGATTGATCAAGTCCCGCGTATGTTCATACGCACTGACACTGGTCATTTTTCTGCTTTTGGATCTCTTTCCCATCTTATAAAACTTTTATAGTTCATAGATGTGCTCATTCAGACAGTCAAATCACCCATAGAAGGTAGCGCAGCGCTGTTTTGCACCTGCAAGGCAAGAGACAGAATGGTACGCTGAGTGCCATTCCCTCTTGCTCCACATAAAGTGGAGACAATTACCATATTGTCAGTGATTTTTCTGCCCGAGCGCAACCTATTTCTTATAGGTAATACGCTCGGTATTCTGATGAGCAAGTTCGAGAGCCAGATCAGCATCTACGACAATCTTTCTTCCCACCTGGGAGATTGCCGGCTTGATCCATTCGCTGTTCTTGATGCGCCACGCTGTTGTGGTACTGCAGTTGAAAAGCTGCTCGATTCCTTTGAGTCCGTAGACCAGATTGCGAGGCTTCGCAGCCTCTTCGTTCTTGTTCTTCATTGCCTCTCTCTCCATGAACTCTTCGAAAGTCATCTGGACAGTGACAATGGGCGGGTTGGTAAAAATCTTATTGTCCATTGTTTTTTAATTTTAATTGGTTTTTAAACGAAAAATGCATGATAAGTTTGTGGACTTACCATGCAAGAAGCGACGCATTTACTGGGAGCAAATTGGGGAAAATGCGTATGTCTTAAAACTGTATCTTATTGATAATCAATGGACATTATTTCTAATTGGGACAACTACTGCTGTAATTGGGACACAAGAGATGGCTCTACTGACATTCCGTCGGTTTTAAAGAATTCCTGAAGCTTTTTGGCATAGGCTATATATGACGGTTTGTCAGATTGCTCTTTCGGATTGGCACATTTGGCAGCTCCTTTCTTATAGGTTCTCCAATTCAATCCCATCTTGGCAACAATGGTTTTTTCCCACAGTTTTGCCTCTTTAGAATTGTCCTTACCCAAGTATTCTGCCAATTTATCAATCAGATAATATAGCTTGGTCGTTCCAGTGCCCTTCGGTCCCCTTTGAGAAGTCTTCATACTGATAGGACCATTAACTTTATAGAGGTTCCATATACATGTCCACCCAAAAACTGTATAATTATCCTCCAGGTCATCTTTAAGAGTTTCCAATAACTTGGTTAGGAATTCAGCGGAGAAATATTCATCGGCAGGTAGCATCCAAGACGTATCATCGGCTTCTGTTGTATCGTCCTCGTCTATATCAACCTCTGTATCTGTTTTTATTTCAGCATCGACTACATCTTCCTTTATATCATTTACCTGAATAGCAGAGGTCTCCACTGGTTTTGCCTGATCAAGCTCCGACAAAATGTCACACCCAGCTATAGGGCTCCTTTCAATAAAACGATATAGTACATCTAACAGATCCACAAGTTTTGCTCTATAGCCAAACGTCAGTGCTGCACCAACATTTATACGTAACTCTTCAGTAGCCTCTTCAAAATCTTCCCTTACATCATCTACATTAAACAAAGCTGACAGTTTGTCTTTATTTTCCTCATAGGCACGCTTGAAGACTTCGATTGCCTGCAAAATGACATCTCGGCCCGTCTTCACCCTGACAGGATCTTCATATTCACTAAAGAATTTCCACTCGTCTCTGGCATACTTCAAATTACCCAGCTCACGGTACAAATTATACACATGAACCTGAGTTACCAGATAATGTCGTCCCTGATCCAATATCAAGGATATGTCTGAGGTACAAGTGGAGATCATATTGCACAGAGTGCAGAAATAGGTTTCTCTCTCCTTACTATTTTTAGCGTTTTCCATATTATTTCAGACTTGGGACAACTTGTTCCGGACTTGGGACAAGACTTGGGACAAACTACCGTTATCCCACTGATTTACAATACGATAGACTTGGGACAAAATTCCAACAAGTCCTAAACATTAAAGTCACTTTATCTCTGAATCATTGAATTAAGCAAATAAGTCATCCAATGCCACCTGGCTTTGAACAATACCGGAATGCTTACCTTTGGCAACGCCAAAAGAAGTAATCATAGTAAGCTGGATTGATTTAGTCTTTTTCTTCAAAGATGACCTAAGGGCACTTATTCTATTTCTAAGCTTCATCTCCTCGTCTGCCTTAAGTTCATATACACTTTCGCAGAACTTCATCTCACAAAGGTTTATAGTATTATCCTTTCTATCAATGAGTAGGTCAATCTGAGCACCGTCTGTCTCATTCGAGTCTTTACGCCAAGTATATTCTTCCGAATCTATCCCGCTGATTCCCAATGCCTGCTTTATCTGACTGATATGATATAAGGCCACATTTTCAAACGCAAGTCCCGCCCAAGCATAGAACTTCTGCGTGCCTTGTATTGCACTCCAATAATTTGTCTTGTTTCCGGTTTCGTGCTGTATGAATCTGAAATAGAAAAGGGAGAAGAAATCCACAAGCTGATAAAGAGTCTGCGTCTTTCCCAAACTGAGGCAGTTGAATTTGCGTATGAAACCACAGGACTCCATATTCTTCAGGATCTTTGTGAGAGTGCCTCCAGAAGGCAGCTTCGCTTCTTCCTTTATCTCATTTCTGGTAAGTCCAGAACGTTTTGAATTTAAGATGGACGCTACTTTTATATAGCTTTCCGAATTTCTGAAGAGAGCAGCATAAAGATTATCAAACTCATTCTTCAGTTCACCATTACGTTTGAAAATCAGTCTATCTATATTCTGTGCAACACTTTCATCTGGATTCAACAATGTCATGTAATAAGGAATTCCTCCAAGTATCATATAATACTCAGCGATCTCATAGCGAGAGAGATTGAATCCTAAAGATTCCAGCATCTGTTCCGTTTCATTCAAAGTAAACGGCTCAAGGAACATCTGTCGTGTCAATCTATTATGAAGTCCACCATGATTATTGATCAGGTTGTCCATCATCCATGAGGTTGCAGATCCGCACACTATCAGAACAATATCACGACGAGAAGACGCCCAGCCGTTCCAGAAATGTTCCAACGCAGATATAAACCCAGACTTTGGGGTATCCATCCATGGAAGCTCATCCAAAAGGATCACTTTCCTCTCTTGCGAAAGAGAGGTCAGGTATTTAATCAAGAGGTTGAAGGCATCCAGCCAATCGTTTGGCTTTTCTGTCAAAGACGAATCATAGAGTTTCAGAGTAGAATAAAAATTCTTTATCTGCTTTTGCGTATTAGCCTTTGCTAGACCAGACACGGAAAAAACCAACTCTTTCTCAAAATATTCTTTGATAAGAAAGGTCTTTCCGACTCTACGTCTACCGCAAACTGCCAGAAATTCCGCCTTTGCAGAATTGAAAATCTTTTCCAACTCCGCTTTTTCCATCTTACGTCCTACGATACTGTCTCTCATGGTCTTAATTTTTCTTCAAAGATAGTGATTTTTACAAAAAACATGCGATACTCAGCCAAAATCGATGTGTTTGATGCGATTTTGGCTGAGTATCGCCCTATTAAGAATACAGCGTGTTAGCAATTAAGCATTCTTCGCCAATGCAATCAAGACCTTCAACTGCTCCGGAGTGAGCCCTTTGAGCTCTTCCATAATGTCTGCATCATCATTCAACTTCAGAAGCCTTGAATTAAACTCCATCTGCTGTGCAAGAGGAAAGGCATCTATATAGCGGTTAGTGATATTGCTGTCTACAGAGTGGCCCATACTCTCGGATATGTAGTTATGAGGAACTCCGGCGTGAGTAAGGTTTGTTGCAAAGGAGTGTCGGCACCAGGTACAGCTTGGCTGGACATCCCATCCCATACTCTTGACAAGACGGCGGACACGTTTCTTGATGTTCTGGTTTTCCATGGCGACACGTTTTCTCCTGTCGCTAGGAGTCTGAGCGTCACCATATATACCAGGAAACACCAATGATCCTTTAATAGGAGGAGCTGCAATCTGATCAAGGATAGTCTGTAAAGGAGGAATGATAGGAATAACTACCTCCATGTCACTCCTGTCCTCGGTCTTCTGACGGACGAAGTGGAATGACTTCTTTCCGCTTTGGAAATAATGGTCGTTATATGTCAAGTGAGCTGCATCGGCCAAGTTGAATCCGTTGCCAAGATACTGAACAAGGAATAGGCCTAAAGAGTAATGAGTATTTTCCTTCCAATCCACATCCCACTCCTCCGGATAACGTTTTTCAAGGAAGCAATTATATAGTTCTGTCATCTGCTCCACAGTCAGGTAGAACGACTTTCGGGTATTACCCTTTGGTATTGAAACCAGTTCGTCATCCTTACCGAAAGGATAGTCTGTATGAAGAACATATCCAAGTTTTTCACAAGCATACCACGCCACACGGAAAGAGCGCAGATACATTCCGATCGTCGATTTGGATATGCCATCTGCAACCAAGGAGTCACACCACTTCTGGATATCAGCGGCAGTGATTCTGAAACCTTTTATCTCACCAAGATATTTCACAAACGAGTTCTTGGCTGCACGATAATTAGCTTCGGTGCCTATGGACTTCTTCTTACACTCTGCATCCCAGACCTTCAAGAAACTGATTTCATCTCCTACCCCTGTTATCATTGTTTTGATTGCAGGAATGGTCAATCTCTTTGATCGACTCAAAGACACCACCATATCGTAGTACTTATCAAACTCCGCTTCAAGTTTGAGTTTGATATCATATGGCCTCTCCCCTACAAAATTAGCCGGAACGCGTCCTCGTCCGGTCGCCTTACATACATTTATAAACTCATCACCGGTGAGTTTCATATCCAGATGATAATACCATTTCTTACCCTGCTGATGGAAGCAGATAGCCACAGGAAGCTTACCCTCACGGGAAGCATGACGAGTATCCAATGTCACACGAATAAAGCAATCACCAACTTTTTGTGACTTTAAAACCGGAAAACGGGAACTTTCATTACCTTTGTTCAATTCAATAGTTTACATCTAAATCGAAACCATTACCAAGAATTAGAACATTCATATCTCTAATACATTTTCTACGATTATAGCAAATGTACGACTTTTCAATGAATGCTATTTCTTCTTCAAGAAGGATTCTTTGAGTTTGTAAAGGGAGATGCCGTTGAAGGAGAAGTATTTCGGACCTTGGCAGAGGCCGGAGACGCTGCGCTTATTGCGAGGCATATGTTTGGCTGTGAACTCTGCGAGGGTGTAGAGTTCACCGTTACATTCGACTTTGTTGTCTTCTGCTACTGTGAGTTCAACACCTGTTGGGGTATAGATGATTTTGTCACCGATGGATACGCCGTGTTCGAGGAGGTCGAAGTTGGCGAATTCAGGGTTGATCAGTTCATCTGTATTGAACAGGGCTTCCTCACCCATAGGTTTGATCATTGACTCTATATAGTCGATCTCTTCTTTGGAGAGGTCGTATTTCTTGTAGAGTTCAGCATCAGTCCAAGGCTTTGACCAGTCCTGGAGGGGAACGAATTGGAATACCTCACGACTTGTATGCTGAGTCCTCTTCTTAATCGATACAAGATACCTAAAGAAACATGTCCTTATGTAAGAGATCACGTTTTCTACAACCTCTTTTGATGAAAAATCACCATTATATCCAATAACAAGATATGTAACTGAACATACCGACCCCGGCTCACCATAAAATGGTCGTCCTAAAACAACAGAATCATTACCTGAGCCACCTGCGTTAGGTATATATATCTTATGAATATTTAATGCCTGCCGATTTTTAGGTATATCGCATTCTCTTATCCAGCCATAGCCAGATGAATCCATCTGCCGATTAACGTAAAATTTAATAGGGTGCATCTCATCTCTTTTCTTAACATATCCTTTCCAATTTGTGCCTAAAATACTCTCACCATCAATCTTAGTAGTAAAATAATCCCTCGGACTGATTAACTGAGAGAAAGAGCGAGACTTGAGGTAATCACCATCAACACGCATAATGGCATTTAGGATTGACTCCGCATATACGTCTCGAATAACAATGCCTGCACCTAAAGAATTCAGTTTACTATGCTTCTTCACTACACCGCCTCGCTGATGAATTATATGTTCACATGGGCCAGTATAGTTATCGCTATACAAGAAATAATTTACACCGCCCTTTATCTCTACGCCAGGGAAACACTCTCCTGCATTAAGAAAATCCGTTAGTTTAATAAAATGATTAGAATCAATCATATTGTCAACCCATTCATCCTTTATACCTTGGCCATCTTTGGTCATCCATCGACTCGGGGTAATCATAGAAATATAATGAGGTTTAATTCTCCTAGCCATCTCAATGAAGAATTGATAAATAGAACCAGCATAAGCACTTGTATTTGACAATGCAATCTGATACGGCGGATTTCCTACTATGGCGTTGAATTTCATATTTTCTTCGAGTGAGTTGTTTTTCCAATAATTGATACCGTTGCTGACTTTGATGACGAACAGGTCCGGCTGGTTTGTGATTTTGTTGATAAGGTCTTCAAAGTATCTTGCATTGACCTTTACCTGACGGAAACCTCGCAAAGTGCGCTTGGTGATGCTTTTTGCCATCTCGGTCTTGCAGACGATGAAGATGTTGTCACGAAGTACTTTATCCCATATCTCGTTCTGGACGGACACTGGGATATCGGTTGCAAGCATGTGAGTGTCTCTATATGCCTGAAGTTTCTCTGCAAAGACGCTGTATGCCATAAAGAGCGGATACAGACCAGTCTTGGAATTAATTTCCAATATCCTTGTATCTGGATCCTTGAACACTTTGTCTGTTACTTCTCCGTGATCAACAAGACGTGGTTTGAGGCCTTCTGTCTGCATATCTTTTTCATAGAACACCTGTCCTCCAATGCAGTCACCGATGTGCATATTGACTACACGCCAAGGGGTGAGGACGGTTTCCTTGTCTGGGTTGCGGAAGTATGAGAAGATGCGGGCGATTTCCCTGGTGCGTTCCATCGGTGCAAGGCGGTCAGCTGCACGGACGAGATCACGATAGTTACGACCTACTGCACGGAACATATCCGGATCGTAATATGGCACGAATTCCTTGAAGAGTTCCTTTGTGACTCCTCGCGGCATGAATTCTTCCCAGGACTGGTTGTCTATGAGTTCGGCAAAGTTCTCAAGGGTTATATCCTGACCTTCATCTTTAAGTTCGGCTCCGTACATAAGAAGCGGAAGACGGATCGAAATGCCTCGAAGAATGGAGATAGCGGCATCTGCATTCTTCTTTTTCTCTTTTGCTTCTTCGAGTCTCCGCTTATCTTCTTCAGTGAGTTCTTTCTTGTTCTTTTTCTTGATGCGTTCCAGTTCTTTGTACTGCTCATTCGTGAGTCCGGTCTTGGCCATATCCACGTCCGTAGATGTATGATTGGCTTTGGTCGCTCCGATGATCTTGTGGAGACCGGCAAATTTTTCGAGTGCTGCAGCGTCGAGTTTGCGGAGCATTTCGTGATTGTAGAGACGGGGATCGTCGCAGCCGTTCTTGGTCACGCGGGTGATATAGGCTCGCTTGAGTTGCTCCAGCATGTTCTCTACATTGTAGGTGGCCATCTTGGTGCCGTTGTAACCGATGACCGGACAGAAGTTCAGGAATTCTCCAAGTTTGACTCGGTCATTCTGACTGGCAGTGGCTTTGGTGCTGACTTTTGCTGTATCGGCAAGGACTTTCAGTGTACGGTCTGGAGCGAAATCGAAGACATAACAGTTCTCCTTGCGTCTGCCATCATTGGTAGTGTATGGGCTCTGAACACGGAATATGGTCTGCATATAAGCCTTCGCATCCGTGTTGTGAGAACCGGAGAGCATCATTACTGCTGACCACGGGCGCACTGTAACGCCGGTTGTAAGTTTTCCGCAAGAGAGGGTGATGGTACGGGTGTCTTCCGGATTGTCTCCCATTGCCTTCTCTACAAGTTTGAGAGCATCGTCATTCTCGACTTCTTCATCTCCGTCTCCAGCAACATTGACTATGTCGAACTGTCCGAAGATGGCATGTTCTTTCAGGAGGGATGAAAGGGCACGGGCTTCCTTCACGCCGGGAACCATCCAAAGAGTATGACGGAAGGCATTTCTGAACTCGACGGTAGAATATGGGTAATTGCTTTCCGGATCATATTTGATAATGAGGTCAAGGAAACTTCTTACGTGGCCTTCGTGAATGAACTTGCCGAGTAATCCTTCCGGCATCTCACGATGGTCACGCTCTATATCTCCTGTCCAGGTGCGGAAGAATTCCTTGAAGTTGAATGCAGAATCTTCTATATCCTCAAATCCTGCAAGGGCTTTTCCGAGGTCGAAGGTGAAGATATTGAGACGAGGTAGGCCTACATACGGATTCGGATCGCCGAAGTTATTGATGTCCCATTCTGCCTTTGCTCTTTGCTCCATGACATAGTCCCAGGTGTAGATTTCATCTTCTGAATAGTCTTCAAGAAGGTTGAATGGAGTACCGGAAAGGTTGAGTACGTGAGTATTTGCCTTGGTAAGTAGTTTTATGACGTTCTGACCGAGTTCGGTCTGGGTGCCTTCGTGAGCCTCATCAATGATGAGCATGTCATATTCGGCCTTGAAGATTGCTGAGTTCTTATCGAATTTTCCTCCCGCGAGCTGGGCTCCTCTGAGGTCCTGCATCGATGCAAAATATACATAATGCTGACTCTGGTTCTTCTTGGCAACTTTTTCCAGAACTTCAAACGGTTCTCCCATTTCACGGGAGCCATAGGTGTACCCGTCAAAGAGTTTGAATATCTTATGAAAGTCTTCGAACCATCCCTTATCGACCACCGGACGATGAGTAAGAATCATTGTGCGATGGTAGCGGCATTCCTTTACGACCTGCAGGGCAGAGAGGGTCTTTCCAAATCTCATCTTGGCATTCCAGAGCATGGTTTTCCCGCCAGACTGGAATTTCCTGACCGTCTTTTCTATTGCCTCTTTCTGTTCAGGACGGAATTCGATTTCATCATCTATTGGAGTGATCTCATTGGCACGGATAGAGAAGCGTCCTTCCTTGACCGCCTTGATTGCTGCCAGAGCAGTATCTACACTACATTCAAACCATTCACGACCTTGATTCTTATGCGAAAAGTCGTGGCGCTTGATTCCGGACCGGAGGAGCACTTCGTGAACAGCCTTGTCATTGAAGGTGGTGAGCATACCGCCATGGATAGCCACTGTAAGTTCAGTATGCCTAAGGGTATAGTCAATGCCGGCTGTCTTTGTATATTGGTCTATTCTCTTGCGTGCAGCTGCATTGAGTTCTTTGCAGTTTGGCGGAAGGGCAAGGTTTGTAGCCTCATCCAATGTCGCTTCTCCAATCTTTACGCATCCGCTGTGTGCTTCATCAGGAATGGTGAAGATGTATATGAGTTTGGCTTTAAGGGTGGAATAGTACTGCATAGGCCTACTTCTTTATGAGGTCGATATATCGGATTGTCTTTCCTGTAGCCCAGTCCTTGATCTTTGCATAGACTCCGTTGTGACGGCGGATGTCTCCAGTTTCGCAGCCAGAGCAAGGAGTGACGGTCTTTTCACCGTCGCCAAAAAGGGATGGGATTTCTTCGATTTCGTCGTGGCAAGTGTCTGGCAAAACGCCTTTGAGACCATCCATCTGCCAGAAGTTCCAGGAGATGATTTCTGCGATCTGACGAATCTGCTCTCCTGTCGGAGATGTACCGAATTTGTCCTGATGATAATCGAAGAATGTGTATAAGGCATTTTCACGGGCGAGAAGAAGGTTGTCGCCCTGCCACTCGAATGCATAGATGGATTGGTATGCTTTGGTCGTCCAGTCATACCAATCGTCTGGCGTTTGCGTGTTTTCAGACACCACACGGAGTTTGCGGTCAAGGAGTCCGATACGGTCTTGAACGGGTATGGTATTACCTGTGATGGTGTCGTAGCGAGAGATAAGATAAGGGGCTTCGCCGCAAGTGATTTCCAGACGCATGTCCTCCACATAATCCTGCCAAGTCTTTCCGTCTTTTGTCGGAAAGACTATCGGAGATATATTCGTCATCCAGCCTTTGTCCGTTTCTTTGTTGAAGATTTCAGGTTGGCCGAACCACTCTGCATCTATGAGATTATTCTGACTGTTGCATATCCACGATGGGGTGAAGACCTCTCCCTTGTCACGGGCTCTGGACTGCTGTTCCTCCTTGCTTTTGAGAACGCGAGGGCGGATAAGGTTTTCGTTTTTACCTGTAATCGATGCTATGGTGATCTGAGCATCTTCTGCGTATTCTGGTCCTTGGGAAGAATAGTTGTCAGTAGCCCATATTATGTAGGGCGTTTTCTTGCCGTGCTTTGGACGGCTGCGGTCTGACAGAAGAATTTCGAGTACGGAGGTATCAAGGGAATGGCAAGCATGATGCTCCATTCCCTGCTGTACGGGGGAAGAGAGACCCCCGGAAACAATCTGGGTGTCCATTATGCGCTTTCATTGTGGCACTTGATTTACTCGAAAGCGGCTCCCTACAGCACAAAAAAAGCGTGAACGTTCTACATTCACGCTCCAGGGCCGTAGGATGCCGCAATGATGAATAAGTCCGTCCACGCAAAGCGCAGACATTCACGACTTATCCGGTTCATTGCTAAAGAAATTTCCTACGTTTCTGGAGCATCCGAATAAATAGCAAATGCTATGTTGTTATTTATGTAGCAAGTGTATTGCAGGACAAATGTAATTATTTTCGGTGATAATTCCGAATATAAACATATGGATATATCACAACTTCTATTATGACACAAATATTCGTGTTCTCATCAAACTTTGCCGAATCTCATTTATCAATCCACTGCTTGACTTATAACACTAAAATCATATGCTTTCCCCAGTGTTCGTGACACGTACACACATCTTGCAATCTGGACTAACGCTCAGATGAAACCGCTGCTGGAAGGCCTGTTTTGAACTCTCAAAAAACGGCGGTTTTCCGGAACATTTTTGACCTAAAAAGCGGTAAAATTTGGCAGGTTTTTAGCCTGGTTTTCACTGTTTCAGTCTGAAAATCTATGAAATTTCAGACTTGTCCCTTTAGTGACATTAATACTCTTTTAAGACTTTTCTATAAGAGCGGTGTCATATAGGCAGGAACATAGAGGGTTTCCTCCTCCCTGGCAAGATCCTTAGTATAGATCAAATATCTATCCTTTATTCGGCTGGAGTACTTAGCACTAAATGCATCCAAAGATGCATGAGCCTTATATCCTGATGACTTGACTTCAACCGGGCAGAGTTTCGCTCCTCTAGAAAGGAGGAAGTCAACCTCGTAATAATGCTTTTCATCCTTTGGCCATGTATGGTAGAAGAGCTTGTTTCCTGAAGCCACCAACATCTGGGCGATAAGATTCTCATATACATATCCCAAATTCACCGGAAGTTTATCTGTCAGCAACTTGTCATATATGACGTTCTCGGTAAAGTCCTTATCCCAGAAAGCAAGAGTGATGAAAAGACCTGTATCGCCCACATAAAGTTTGAACTTATCATAATTGGCTGTTGTAGGCAGACCGACATTCGGATCATCAGCATGATGAGACATATTTACGGTCTTGCTATCTTCCAGACTCTTCAGAAGTTCCATCTCCTTATTTTCTTCCACCTCGCCTATTACAGATGACGGAACATAACGAGATACATTACGAGCCAGGATAGACGGTATTGACATAAACAATTTGGAGACTCTCTCGGTCGGATCTATCTTGATGAAATCTTCCTCATATAGTCTTATGATTCTCCTCTTTGCCTCATCTACCGCCTGCAGGTTATTGGTATCAAGATAGGCGTTGACTGCCTGGGGCATTCCTCCAACAAGCATATAAAGCCTCAGATTCTTCTGAGCCTCTCTATGGGCTGCACCCAAAGGCATCTTCTTATCCCAAAATATCTGCAATAAAGGGAAGGTCGCAGTATCTCCCAAAGCCCACCTGAACTCCTCGTAGTCCATCGGGTACATCTGAATACGATCTTCTTCGCTCGGAATTGTTATGCCCTCCGTATTCTTCTTGATACTTATCAAAGATCCTGTCTCGATATAGTCGTATCTTCCGTCTTGAACCAGATACTTGATTGCCTGTCTCGCCTTAGGACAAGTCTGCACTTCATCAAATATGATTACAGACTGCCTGTCATAAAGAATCTTAGAATAGATCTGTTGCAAGCGAAGGAAGATAAAGTCCAGATCCATCAAGTCATTGAACAAAGACTTCACCTCCTGACTTGCCTTGTTAAAGTCAATCAGGATATATGAGCGATATTCTTCCTTAGCAAACTTTTCAACTATAGTCGATTTACCAATACGACGAGCGCCTTCAATCAGAAGCGCAGTCTGGCCATTGCTCTTACGTTTCCACTCTCCGATGGCATCATAAATCTTACGTTTAAATACTCTTTTTTCCATATCACTCATATTTACCAGCAAATATAACGATAAATTACAGATAATCAACAACTAACAAAAATCTTTCCCGATTCCCCCGAGATTTTATTTACCCAAATCCCCGATTCCCCCAAGATTTTTTAAACCATTTTCCCGGGTTTCCCCAAGATTTTAGGATTCCCGAAGCTGATTGGATAGGATTTTGCAAAGCGGTGCAATGATTCTTAACGGAGGATTGTTATGCCGCTTTTTACTTTACAGGAGCTTAGGGAGGCTGCGCCCGTTTTCAGAGGGCGGGCCGGGGAGGCATTGGGAAAGGCGCTTATGAATATGCTGGCTGTCGGCAAGGTCAATGATCTGTATGACAGGCACTCTGAGCTGAGTGGGCCGGATTTCGCAGGGGCTGTTTTAGATGACATCGGGGTGGGTTATGAAGTGTTCAATGCTGAGGCCCTTGAGAGGCTGCCGGACGGTCCATTCATCACCATCAGCAATCATCCGTACGGACATATTGACGGAGTTATGCTGGTGGATCTGTTCGGAAGGGTCAGGCCTGATTACAAGGTGATGGTGAACAAGTTCCTCGGAAGAATCGAGACCCTTAAAGACAATTTCATCTGCGTCACTCCGACCGGCACAGACAGGACAGCACCTACTAAAGACAGCGTACATGGTGTCAAGGATGCTATGGCACATGTGCGTTCCGGACATCCATTGGGCATATTCCCGGCAGGTGCCATTTCCGATCTGAGTCTGAAAGACAGACGCATCAGGGACAGGGAGTGGCAGGAGCCTGTCATCAGACTTATCAAGAAACTCAATGTCCCTATAATTCCCGTGCATTTCCTGGACAGGAATTCCGATTTCTATTATATGCTCGGCCTTATAGACTTGAGGGTACGTTTGTTGAAACTACCTTCAGAAGTGTTCAACAAAAAGGGGAAAAGAACAAGAATTGCTATTGGTCCTGTGATCACTCCTGAGCAGCAGGCTGAATTTACAGACCTGCACCTGTTCAGGGACTTTTTAATGAATAAGGTCTATAATCAGTATTGAAATGGAAGGCAACAAGGCAGATGCAGTGAGGATTCAGACATCCGTCCTGAACGAGTTGGAAAAGAAGGTTCTTATATGGCTCGCGGAACGCCAGCCCAAATGGGTGACATCGGATCTTCTTACATATATAGGAACATTCGGTGCAGCCGTCATAGCGGCAGGATATATCCTTTCCTCCCGCAATATCAACTTCCTATGGCTCAGTTCATTAGGCTTTGTGATAAATTGGTACGGCGACTCCCTTGACGGCACCCTTGCCCGCGTCCGCAAGACGCAGAGGCCCATATATGGATATTACCTCGACCACACCATCGACGGCATAAACGAAGTGATGATCTTCATCGGCGTAGGACTGTCCGGACTAATCCACCTTGAAATTGCCCTGCTCGCCTTGGTTATGTACCTTCTGATGACCGTCAACGTCAGCATAAACGCCCATCTGAAGAAGGAGTTCAAGCTGACCTATGCCAAGATGGGCCCTACCGAATTCAGGATAATAATGATCCTCATCAACACCCTCTTTGCCCTGATCCGTCCTCTTAGGGACTTCTCGCACAGTTTCACCCTCTGCGGACATGAATTGACCTTCGGAGCCTTGGATTACATCGGCATTGTCATCGTCGCGGCCTTGGCTCTGATATATCTCACAACCATCAGAAAGGACATAAAGGAATATGCCGAAATGGACCCTATGCCCAAAAGGAAGGACGGATGCTGAAGCTTCTTAAAAGATATGTAAAGTATATAGGAACGAGCGTTGCCGGCACCATTGTCGACACGGCTGTGCTATGGTTACTGTCGGATCTTGTGTTCACCGAAGGATATTGGGGTGAATATATCATATCGCCGACAATATCGTTCCAATGTGCAGTGGCCGTCAATTTCACCATAGCCTATTTCTACATCTGGAGGGACAGGACGCTCACGAGGTCTGACCGGGGAAAGAGACGATTCTTCAAATTGTTCCTCACATATGACCTCTCCTGCTCAGCGATATTCATTTTAAGGCTCGGAGTCATGCTGCTTATCGAGAAGTTCACAGGTTGGGATGTCGTGGTCTGCAACCTCCTGGCAATGTGCTTCTCCGGCATCCTCAATTTCACGATTGAGAATGTGGTCATATTCAAAAAGAAAAAGACATCCTGAAGCACTCACCGCTTCCACAGCCTTTCCATAAACATATCGCAGTAGGAGATCCAGTTAGGCCAGTCGTGGCCTCCTGGAGTGATGAGGCTCTCGTAAGGATAGGCGTTTCTGGTGAGGTAGTTACAGTACGCGTTCACCCTCGGATAGAGGAAGTCTTTCCTGCCTATCATAACCAAATAGAGTTCAGGAGGCCGGGCGAACTGAATCTTCAGTTTCGGCTTCAGCTGCCGGAAGAATGAGGAATATGCTCCATAGTTCAAGGTCGGACGGATCAGTGGAGAAAAAAGGCCTATATACCCGAAACAATCCGGATTGGCTGCGCTTATATATATGGACTGAAGGGCTCCTATGGACAGTCCCGCCAATGCACGGCTGTCCTTCTGCGGCAACGTACGGTAAAGGCTGTCAACCGTCCTGACAACATCGTTCACAAACGCATATTCCACCGCACCATCCACTTCAAAAAACGACTCCATAGCACCCTTCAGACGCGATTTCCCATAGTCTCTGTCACTTTTGTACTCATTGGTGTTAGGGAGTACAACTATCGTTTCAGCCATTTTTCCCGAAGCGGTCAGGCTGTCCACGTGATGGAGAAAATCCCCTTTGATGATCCACGATGTCTCATTGCCCCTGGCTCCGTGAAGAAGGTACAGCACGGGATATCTGGCCTGGGTCTCATAATAGTCAGCAGGAAGATAGACATACATCCTCCGCCGGGAAGGACCGGGAACGGAGCAGTCGTAGAAACACTCCTCAAGAATGCCGTCCCGAGCGTATGCCTCCCCTATCTGCGGATAATCCGCATTAGCTGCATAGCGGGCTGTGGCACAAGAGCTTACAGTCACCGCAAAGATCACCAGTACGGCTACCCTATCCCCTCTCATAATCAATGCTTTCCTGATACATTCGGATCATCTGACCCACGGAGTCTTCTATGTCATATTTCCGGATGGATTCGGCGTATTCCTTACCCATCCTCATCCTTTCCTGAGGGTGTTCGATCCACCAGTCGATCCTCTCAGCGAGAGCCTTTGCGTCAAAGACCGGGAATATACTCCTGTCGTCCAGGGCAAAGCGCCACGCGGCCGTATATGGTCCCTTCGCTATCACGGGCACCGCCCCTTCCTTCAAGGCTTCGACGCACGAAAGGCCTTCGACCTCTACCCAGGCGCAATGGATATATAGATACGCCCTTCGGGCGAGCGCCTCAAGTTCTTCGGCGCTGTAAAAGCCGAAGACGGGGATATATTTCAATATATTGTCACGCACGAGCTTGTCCGCCAACCTTTTATATTTTCCTTCCAGAGGGCCGCGTCCGGCGAAATGGAGCTGTATTCTGTCGGCATATTTCGAATATTTCATCGCTTCCAGGAGGACTTCCTGGGACTTTTCGTGGGAGAAGCGGCCCGTGCAAAGGATCATCACCGGATCCTGCTGCGGCTCTGTCGCGATGATCGGGCCAGTCTGGATGCCGATGCCGTTGGACACCATTACAAGACGGGACTTGTAGCCGCTGTCGGAGAGGTGGACACGGACCGGTTCGGTGGGACAATGTATGTGCGTGCAGTAGTCGTAAACAGTAATCTTCCAGAGCCAGGTGATGAATGCATTGAGCAGTTCTGCCTTTCTCAGTCCTACATTCGCAAGGATGTTCTGGGAAAACATATGGAAGGAACCGACGCAGGGGATTCCCTCCCGCTTTGCGATCCTGACCGTGGCGGCTTCCAGAGGAAAGGCTTCGGAAATGTGTACCACGTCCGCCCAGGCGACAGCCTCTGCTATCATTTTCCTGTCTATTTTGGCGAAATTGAAGCCGTTGGCGTGGATGATCGGCTCGAAGATGGGGATCTTGAAGTGTTCCAGCGAGTAATCGGGCTGTTCTCCCTGCGGATCCGGATTGCCGCAGGCCATAAGTCTTACGTCGATGCCTGCACCTTTCAGACGGCCGAGCAGGGAGAGGACGGCGGTGCAGATGCCGTTACCACGAAGGTAGGCGTTGTTGCAAACTATCAGGACTTTCATTGCTGCCTTTTTGGGGGCGCAATGCAAATCGGATACCGATTTATAAGATCCCCGGTCAAGCCGGGGATGACAAAGGCATGATAAAACGCAATCCCCGGTTGGGCCGGGGATGACGGAGGCTTGATAAAACGAAATCCCCGGTCGAGCCGGGGATGACGAAATATGATATATAGGTTAGTCGATTGTCTTGTCGATTGAGAAGCGGGTGATTTTGCGGGATGTGTTCTTCTGGAACTCCACGTCTCTGAGCTTCACTCTCTTGACTGCCTTATAAGGCGGCATCTTTTCGTTGAGGAGCTTGACCTGTGTTTCAAAGTACTCCTGCATATTCTCAATTCCCTTGTCAGCAAGGAGTTCTGCGTCTGGGAAGATCTCCGCTACGATAGTGATCTTGTCTTTCTGCACCCTGCTTTCGCCGGCATACACAACCACTTCTGAAACTCCCTCGACCTTCTGGAGATCAGCCTCGATTTCCTCTGGATAGACATTCTTTCCGTTAGAGAGGATGATGAGGTTCTTCTTTCTTCCTGTGATATAGATCCATCCTTCCTCGTCAAGTCTTCCGTAGTCGCCTGTGTGGAAGAAGCCGTCCTTGTCGAAGACCTCTGCTGTTGCCTCAGGATTGTTGTAGTAGCCCAACATGACGTTAGGACCCTTTACGCAGATCTCGCCTTCTCCGTTTTCGTCCGGATTGTCGATCTTCACGCGGCAGGCAAGGATAGGTGTACCCACGCTGCCTGGCTTGCGGTATTTGTTTCTGTTGGCTGAAATGAGCGGTGCGCACTCTGTGATTCCGTAGCCGTTGAGTATGGTGATTCCGAGTGAATCGAAGGTGTTGATGATCTCCTCATCGAGTTTTGCTCCTCCGCAGATCACAAGCTCAAGCTTGCCTCCAAATGACTGGAGAACGCTTCCGAAGAGTTTCTTTCTAAGGTCGATTCCCACCTTTCTGAGGCCGTCGCTGACCTTCATCATCACCTTAAGGAGTCCGGCCTTACCGGTCTTGCGTGCAGTTGCCCAGATCTTTCTGTTCATGACCTCAAGGAAGGCTGGAACGAGGATGAGGTGGGTTGGCTGCTGTTCTCTGATCTCATCGCTCACGTGCTTGAGACCGCTTGAGATGTAGACTTCACAACCCTGAGCAAGGTGGCCTACGTAGTTCACAGTTGAACCGAAAGTATGGTGAGGAGGAAGTACGTGGAGGGTCTTTCTTGTGATGTCGAAATTGTACATTCCGAGGGTCATGTCAAGACAGATGTTAGCCTGTGAAAGCATAACGCCCTTACCCTTTCCTGTTGTTCCTGAAGTGAAGACAATAGACGCGAGTTTAGTAGTGTCGATCTTATAGTCGTAGTAAGAGTTGTCTCCACCCTTATAAAGCTCTGCTCCCTTGTCCTGAAGGGCAGCTATCGATGTCAAGGTCCTTCCACCGAGTTCCGCCTCGCCAATTGTGCTCTCCGGAGCGATAGAGACAAGAAGCTCAACTGACTTGAAGCCTCCGTTCTGAAGGATATCCTGGATCTTTGACTCTGCTGTCTTTCCATAGATCACAGCCTTACAAGCTGTAGTCGAGATGATACCGTCGATGTCTTCGATCGGAAGTTCCTTGTCCACTGGGACTGTAACCGATCCGATGGCCATTACTCCAAAGAAAGCGCAGCACCATCCGTATGTATTCTCACCGACGATTGCTATCTTCTCCTCCCTGAGACCGTTTGCTACGAGGGCAGTTCCGAGGTGCCTTACGTCATCACGCCACTGTGTGAAGGAAACCTTCTTCACTTCCTTGTCAGATGGCTTATCCTTGTAGGAAATCGCGATGCTGTCAGGGAAATTCTGGGCAGCCTCCTCTACCAGCGAACGCATATCGTCGATAAAGGTGGTTTCATAAATCGGATAATTCTTGTTCATTATTAGATTAGTTGTGTTAAATACCTTTCAAAGGTAATATTTATATCCTTAGGTTATACCTGAGCTACAGCAGACTTGCTATTCTGGCGTAGATGCCTGGTTGTATTTTATATGCAACATTAGCTGTAAAGACTGCCTGCTGTGATTTTGCGAAGTCGGCGTCTGCCTGATTCATCAGGTCGAAGGTCTTGGCTACGTAGTTTCCTATGCGGTGCTGCTCCAGGCGGAAGCCTGCGCGCTCACGCAGGGCCTTCAGGGCCCGGCGACGCGCAAAGATGCCCGCCGTCTGCCACGTCTGGAAGGTCTCTTTTGCAAATTCATGGAGGCTTGCGGCTGCAGCTGCATTGAAACGTGCATCGTTGCAGGCCTTCTCCAGAGGCTTGATCAGTTCTGCAGCCTCAGCCTTCAAGGTCTTCTCATCATAGGCTGCTGCAAGCGCGTCAGCGTTCTGCTGATACACTGCCCTATACTCTTGTGCTACCTCTCCACTGACTGCCAAGACACCGTTTTCCGCAGCCTCCAACATGTAAGACAGAAGGTCATATGCTCTAACCTGAGCCTCGAGGGTATATTTCCCTGTGGCGATTATCGTTTTCATATCCGCAACGCAGGCGGTCATCATAGCAGTATATTCCATAGATATAATTCAAAAGAGACACAAATATATATAAAAAAGGCCGATGTCCTTGCGGACATCAGCCTTAATATAGCAACGTAATGTTATTACAATTTGCGGAAGTCGATTGTACAGTTGAACTTGCTGTCAGCATCGAGAGCTGTACAATCAGTTACTGTCATCACGTAAGTAGCTCCGAGCTCGAGTGGCTGACGTGTACCAGACTCGTCAACTTTAATGAGCTCTACGTTTCCGTAGACATAGAGCCATTTCTTAGCCTCATCTGTGAGAGTTACAGTGCCCCACTCAGCACCCCAACCAGCCTGGCCGAAGAACTTGAATGAAACCTCTGAATCGTACTGCCAACGTACACCCATAGTAGTGTCAGTAGCCTCACCAGCCACACCTGTGAACTGGTAAACGCCGTCCTCTACCTCTGCAAGAGTGATAAGGTGTCCGCTATCCCAAGCAAGTGGGCTTGCGATGTATGGATGACCAACGCCCCATCCCATAAATGTGATGGCACCCTCATCAGCATATGTAGCAGCCTTACCGTCTTCCTTAACTCTTCTTACAGTCACAAACTGCTCTGCAAGGTTGAGCTCGAATGAGTAGTAACCTGTAACAGCCTTGAACTTGAGGCCCTCAGCTGTAAGCTCGAAGTGGTCTGGATCAACATACCAGTCGAGTGGATTGTTGATACCTGAGAATGAGATGATGCTGTTCTTCTCAACCGGAGCCGCCATTACCTTATAAACCTCGTTAGAAAGCTTCATTGCGTTAACGCCGTTCACCTTGATATCGAGCATATTTACAGGGATGTAAACCTCCTCGTAAGAAATCTTTGCAGCCTTCACGCCACCGGTAAGGTCGAGGATGAGCTTGTAGCTCTTACCACCCTCAAGAGCGGCACCCTTGATGTTACCATCAGCTGCAGGGATTTCAAATGCAGGAGCAAGGTTGATCTCAGCATAGTCAGGAGTAAGGAACTCACCGCCCCAACCCTTCTGATGGAAGATCTTGAAGTCTGCACCTGAAACAGCGAGCTGACCAGGAGCTGTAAGAGTGAACTGATAGAGCTTATCACCGATGCAAGCCATAGGATAAGCACCCTCTGTAGTGTTCCAACCTGGTCCGATCACCGGCTTACCGAAGTTTAGACCGATCACCCAAGGTGTACCTGTACCATCCTCAGAAAGCTTGGCAGGGTTGCCCTCAGCATCTACAGGCTCAGCCTTGACATAGAGCTTGTCAGCATCATATGTAAGGAGGTAGTTGCCTGAAACTGCACGGAACTTAACCTCAGTGAAGTCATCGTTAACCTCGAAGAAGTCGTAGTCAACTGTCCAGTTGTTGAGGTCAACAACACCACCGAAGTCCATTACCTGACCCTGCTCGAGCTGGTAGACAGCAGCTACGTTTGTAGCTCCGAGTGGAGAAGCCTTGAGAGTGAAGAGGTCTACAGCGATTGTGTATTTACCTGCTACACCTGCAGTGAAAGGAATAGAAGCTGTCTTTGAAGCGCTGAGAGCTGATCCGTCCCAACCGATAGTGATGACATCACCCTCTGCGTTGATTGCAGGAGTAACGAGAACACCCTTCACCTTCTCAGGGAACTCCTGAGTAAGCTCATACTTGTAGTCCTCAGTTTTCTTAAGTTCATAAGAGTCACCCTCCTCAGTCTTGAGAGTAAGAGAAGCGAAGTCAGGACGCTTGAGCGCTACATAAGTTGTGTCATAAGTAAGACCCATACCCACATTCTGTGATGCGAAGACGAGGGTTGCGATTCCATCAGGAATGTCCTTATAAAGAGGAGCCTGGATAGTGCCTTCATAAGTTGCACCGTTATCCTTTGTTCTGATGGTTAAGTTATTCACTTCTGTCTCATCGTAAAGGAGAGTCGCCTTCAGTGTAGAAAGAGCAAATTCCTTATCCTCGATAGTTACAGAGAACTTGATGTCAGCACCCATGTAAGTGCTTTCAGTACAGCTGTTCACTGTTGTCTCCGGACCAACATCAGTGAGCTTGAGCACAGGAGTCTCCTGACAAGCTGCAAAAGCCAATGTTCCAGCCAGAGCGAATGCTGCTATTTTGAAAATCTTGTTCATTTCTTTTATTGTTTTTATTGGTTTGGATCCCCGATCGGGTCGGGGATGACGACTACATTAAGTCGGGAATGACATTACTCCTGCCAGATAAGAGATGCGAGGCTCCTTGCAGGTACCTTGTATTTAACTGTGTGCTTAGTGCTTCCGAATACGAAATCCTGATCCTTAGCGCTGTTGTTACAGATGATAGCTCCAACTGTGTTGTCAGGGTTGAGATACATCTGGATTTCGAGTCCTGAAGGAAGGTCAAATGTCTTGATCTTCATTCTTCTTGCACCCGGCTTGAGGGCAACAGAAGCGTGAGCGCAGTCAAACCAATGGCTGTTCTTCACGATGGTCTTGTAGTCAGCTGAGTTGATGGTCACACCACCATAGCAAGTCTTGCAAGATCCGTCGTGTCTGCTGTACGGTCCTCTCTTGTCATCAAGCATGAGATTCCAGAGAACTGTACCTCTACCGCCACGTGAAAGTACTCCAAGGAACATTGTCGAGTAGTCGTTAAGGAGACAGTTAGAGAGGAAGTTGAAATTCCATCTGTCTTCCCAACCACCTATCCACTCTCCGATAGAAGCCTCTGTGAAGTAGATCTTCTTCTCAGGATTTGCAGCGTAGATCTCGTTGAGCTCAGTCACGCTTCCACCGTAGTTGTGCCAAGCAGAACCGTCAGCCCATTTGTAAGCCTCAGGGTCTGCATAGATGTTGAGAGGATAGTTGTCCTGACCTTCCTTGCCGTCATAATTGAAGTTATGGTCGAAAAGGAGAATCTCCACATCAGCAAGACCAGCCTTGTCCATTGCTGGACCGAGAACCTTCACGAACTCCTTCTGATCCTGCCAAGGCATTACCAGAGACATAGAGTTACCAGGGTTAAGAGGCTCGTTCTGCATTGTGATCGCGTGGATGTCGAATCCCTCGGCCTCCATTGTCTGGATCCACTTCACGAAGTACTCAGCATATTCATCATAGCAAGACGGCTTGAGACGGCCACCTGTCCATGAGTTGTAAGTAGTCTCGTCAGTAACAGGAACATTGAACTTAGACACGTCCCAGCTGCTGCCGCCAGGCATCTGACACTTCATCCACTGAGGGCAAGACCAAGGTGAACCGATGATCTTCACGTCAGGGTTGATAGCGTAGATCTCCTTAAGAACAGGGAAAAGATAAGTCTTGTCCTCTGTGTGAACTGCGAAGTTCTCAAGACCCGGCTTGTCACACCAGGTGTAGTTGTCATCAAGACAGAAGTCAGAAGCACCGATAGACACACGGATGAGGCTCATACCTGCACCTTTCTCGCGAGAGAATGTCTCCTCAAGGAAGGCTGTTCTGTCCTCCGGAGCCATCTTGAGAAGGTTGTAGGCAGCAGCTGTTGTAACTGCAAGACCGAAACCATCTACAGGCTCAGCAGCGAGAGATGTCTTGTCATAAGTAACCTGATAAGGAGACATGCTGCCTGGCTTACCGAAGTTGAAAGTGCTTCTCTCGAACTGCATCTGGCTGTCAGCTGTAGTGACGTATGCCACTACATCTTTAGTCACAACCTCCGGCTTTGGTTCTGGAGTGTCAGTGTTGTTTTCATTCTGGCCGTTGTCCGGCTTGTCTGTAGTGCAGTTGCATGCACACAGACAAGCGAGGACTCCGGAAAGAAATATCTTTGATATTTTCATAGTTATCATCTATTAATAACCTGCGTTCTGAACGAGGCTTGGGTTGTTGTCAAGAACGATCTGAGGGATCGGCATATAGACAGTCTCCTCTGTAAGAGGGAATCTTGGCTGCCAGTATGAGTCCTGCTCAGGCATTGCATCGTGGATGGCCTTAGCTTTGTCAAAGCTGTGACGGAGAAGGTCGAAGAAACGGAATCCCTCGAATGCAAGTTCAAGACGGCGCTCGTGGAGAATAGCGTCGATCATAGCCTCCTGTGATGAAGGTGCTGAAATCTCCTTGATACCTGCACGAGTACGGATCTTGTTGACATACTCAGTTGCTTCAGCAAATTTACCCTGCATTGCAAGAGCCTCTGCGTGAAGGAGATAGATCTCACCAAGACGCATAAGGATGATAGAGGATGCATTTGTAGGCACCTTGTGCATAAATGCATATGCATCACCTGGATAGTAGTTAGACCAGATAGCCTCATCGTAAACGATGCAGGCATTCTTTCTCTCAGTGTCCTTCTCTGCATCATAAGCAGCAATGAGGTCACGTGAAGGAGTGATCCACTTGATCCAAGAGTAGCTGTCATCCGGATTGTAAGCATTTCTATGGAACATCATCCACACCCAGTTACCGTTTGACTTTGTCCAAGAGATCTCGAAGATAGACTCAGTTGTGTTACGCACTGCGTCAGCCTCATCGTAAGCCCACATCTGACCATAGTCATCAACAAGCTTGTAGTTGTAAGACTCAACTGCAGCGCAATGCTCAGCTACCTTGTTCCAATCCTGGAGGCCGGCCTTAGGCTCAGCATAGATTCTTGCAAGCATACCGTGAGCGAAAGCCTTGGTAAATAGGTGTTTGTTGGCAGGATCAGTGTCAGGGGCATTCTGGCAAGCGAACTCAAGCTCCTCAATGATCTGAGCGTGTACTTCCGCGATAGGTGTTCTTCCCGGATAATAGAGGTGATACACTTCCTCGATGTTCTCTGAAGTAATTGCAGGCGGAATGGTATTGACAAGCGGAATGTCACCCCAGAGATATGACATCTGGAAGAGGTTCCATGCTCTCCAGCAGTAAGCCTCAGACTTCCACTCCTTATACTCCTTGTCTGTCATGGAAGGATCTGCTTCCTTAATGCGGTCGATGTTGCAGATGATGTTGTTACAGTTGCTCACCTGAGTCTGATACCAGTCCCAGTCACGGACAACGTTCTTGTTTTCACCGTCCTGTCTGTTGGCTTCGATAGCCATCAGCTCACCGGTTCCGGGGTTTCCGCCGTATGCGTTGTCTGCACGGCACTCTGCATATACAAGCCAGTCAAGGTAGCCTTTCTCCTGGATGTCCTTGGTCCAGCTGCTGTAGATTGCGTCTCTGAGACCCTTCATATCCTCTCTTATAGAGTACTGTGACTCTCCTGCCTCTTCATTTACTTCCACATTTCCCTCGTTGTAGCCTGTTTCAGGGAAGAGAAGCAAATCGCAAGAAGAAAAGACAATAAGGGAAGCGAGAGCTAAAGTTGTATATATCTTTTTCATTTTCTTTCCTTATTTAAAATTAGAACTCAACGTTAACACCAAAAAGCACTGTCTTCACGCAAGGATAAGTACCCCAGTCGATACCCATTGATGTTGCGCTTGTATACTGGCTCATTTCAGGGTCGTAGCCTGAGTAGTTTGTGAAGGTGATCATATTATCAAGAGTTATATATGGCTGAACTCTGTTGATGTTCGCCTTCTTGAGAGCCGGATGAGTGATGTCGTATGATAGAGTGATGTTCTTCACCTTGAGGTACGAGCCGTCCTCGATCCATCTTGTAGACGCCCTGAGGTTGTCAAGCTCGTTAGCCTTTGGAATGTCTGTGATCTGTCCTGGGATTCTCCAACGTCTTACAACATCCTTGATCTGGTTTGCACCTGAGTACATACCGATCATCTCGATCTTTGATGCATTGTAGATGTCGTTTCCAACTGAAGAAGTGAGGAGGATGCTGAGGTTGAGACCCTTCCAGCTTACAGTGTTTGTAAGACCGGCTGTGAAGAGAGGGTTGGCATCACCGATGTAATGTTTGTCGGCAGAAGTGATCTTGCCATCGTTGTTGTAGTCCTCATAGATGATCATACCGGTCTCAGGATCCACACCCTTTGAGGTGTAGCCCCAGAAACGGGAGAGCGGCTGACCAGGAGTCATACGCACTACGTACTCGCTGAGAGCCTCTGAAGTCTGTGTAAAGTAATATACAGGCTGAAGGTTGAGTTTCTCAAGCTTGTTGCGGTTCATAGAGATGTTGAAGTCCGTAGTCCATCTCCAGTCACCCTTCTCTACATTTACAGAATTGATTGCCATCTCGAGACCCCAGTTAGACATCTCACCCTCGTTACGATAGAGATTTGGATATGGAGGAGGAAGAGGAACGCTCAAAAGAAGGTTCTTTGTATACTTGTAGTAACCGTCGAGAGTTACAACGAGTTTACTGTTGAACATTGACCAGTCGATACCGATATTGGTCTGCGTGGTTGTCTCCCAGGTAAGTTCCTTGTTACCGATGTTGCTCTTTGTTCCACGGGTAGGAGTTGCATCTGCAAACTCCCCCTTGGTCCAGTCATAATAGTTTATATTGTAGTTCTGAACCCACGCGTAATCGCCAAGACCTGACTGGTTACCCTGCTGTCCCCATCCTGCACGGAGCTTGAGGTCGTTGATCCAAGTAACACCGCTCATAAAGTCCTCGCCGGAAATACGCCAAGCAACTGATGCTGAAGGGAAGTAACCCCAACGGTTGCCAGGAGCGAGCTTTGAAGAACCGTCCGCACGGAAGTTCACTGTCACATAGTACTTGCTGTCATAGTTGTAAGCCACACGACCGAGATATGACATAATGGCCCACTCTGAAAAGCCCTGGCTCTGTCCTCTGAGACCGCCCTTGTTACCTCCGTTGAGACCGAAGATCACATTGTTGTAGTCAGGTGAGAAGTGGCTTCTTGAGCCATAGAGGTTCTCCCAACGTGAAGTTGTTGCAGATGTACCTGCCATAGCCTCGAGGTTGTGCTTTGCATTCCAGGTGTTGTTATATGTGAAGATGTTGTCATACACCATTCTCAGATCATCACTTCTTTCAGAAGATGCCTCACCGTGCTGTGTACGGCCGTAAGAAGTCTTGATCGGGTCGAGGAAATAGAAGCTGTGTACCCATCTGCGGTCCATAGATACTGTAGACTTGAATCTCAGGTTCTTTGAGAAGTTGATCTGAGCATATCCTGTGAGGAGGAGGCGGTCAGTCTCAGTGTAGTTATTCTCTGTTCTGGCAAGGTTTTCTGAAGGAGTAGTGAGGTTGGCTCCGTAGAACTCTGTCCAGTACCAGTTAGGGTTGGTCTCGCTCCAAGGCTTCGCATATGTAGGAGTGTTGACAACTGAAAGAACCACACCTGCTCGGTTAGAACCTGTACCTGAGATGATACCGTTGTTCTTGTAGTGTGAGAATGCGATGTCAGTTCCGACATTCAACCAGTCATAAAGGTCTGAATCGAAGCTTGCCTTTACATTGAAACGCTTGTTGTAAGCTACCGGAAGGATACCCTCTTCATCAGAGTAACCACCACTGATGTAGTATCTCATATCCTCGTTTGCGTTCGACACAGAGAGCTGGTAGTTCTGGTTGATACCTGTCTTGTAAGTCTCCTCGAACCAGTCTGTCTCATCCTTAAGACCGTCAGGAAGCTTCACTGCACCGATTTCATCCATAAGCTCCTTGTACTCAGCCACATTCAGAACCTCGTATGTCTTTGCTACGTTTGCAAGACCTACTGAAGCGTTGAAGCTCAGCTGAGGACCTTTGCTCTTCTTACCCTGCTTGGTAGTGATGAGAACGACACCATTCGCAGCACGTGAACCGTAGATTGCAGCTGAAGAGGCATCCTTGAGGATCTGCATTGTCTCGATGTCCTGTGGAGAGAGGTATGCGATTGCATAGTTACCGGTTCCTACTGGAACGCCGTCCACAACATAGAGAGGGTCGTTAGAAGAAGCGATAGAAGAAGCACCGCGCACGCGGACTGTCATACCTGCTCCTGGAAGACCGCTGGTCTGCTGCACGGTCACACCGGCAACCTTACCCTGGATGAATCCTGAAGCCTCTGTTACAGGACGAAGCTTCATATCCTCTGTCGAAACAGTTGAAACGGCTGTGGTGAGGTCCTTCTTGCGGACTGTACCATAACCGATGGCTACGACTGCATCGAGGACCATTGCCTCTTCAGCAGATGTAACGTCGATGATCGCACGGTTGTTGACCGCTTCAAGGACTGTCTGGTAGCCAAGTGCGGTAAACTCCAGAGTTGCTGTTCCCTTGGAAACTGTAATCTGGTAGTTACCATCAATGTCAGTGGTAGTACCGTTCTGGGTACCCTGTTCCATAACTGTCATTCCAATGATAGGAAATCCGTTCTGGTCCACCACCGTACCCTTTACAGAATGCTGCTGAGCGTAAGTTGCCACGCTGATGAAAAGCAGCACCACCATAGTCAGATATTTTCTCATACGGTAGAAATTAGTTGTTTATAAAAATTGGTTAGTTTGTGAGTTTTCAACTCTTAGCCCCCTACGGGGTCGGTATATTAGAACAAAAGTAGTAATTATATCGAGAAAATGAGCATATAATTGAAAGTTTTACACACAAAAAATGGGGGCTGGATTGAACTCCGCCCCCATTTTTTGCTCTTTCGTGCCGATATATTTTATTGCTCTGAATTATCGTTGGCCGCTTCCCATTCGGACACGGTCTCTTCCGGTACACGCTTGAATACATATTTTCCGAGAAAGGCTTCCGGAGCCATTACCGGAGAGAACACCTCTCCGTAGCAGACCATTTCGTTTTCATTGATGGAAGCTATGGTGAAAGTCGTCTCGTTGCCGTACCTTCCTATCACCAGAGCATTGCTTTCCCAGAAGTAGCAGTAGTCCAGAGTCTTAGGAGTTTCCTCATCAGCAAGATACTGCCAGATCACATCCTCTGATTTTGCCACATATCTGCGAGGATTGTAGTCCTGGATCTTTGGCAGGATGTTCTCCCCAAGCCTTCCTCCGGGATAGACATCATAGACCTCAGCTTCCTGCCAGCCGGCATTCAGGAAAAACTGCATGAAGACTTCGCGCGGAATGAGGTCGAAGACAAGGTTTTCTCCGAGGGTCACGTTGTCCGGAATTGCAGGATCTCCCACTTGCGGACCTTCTATGTAGCCGTCTACCTGAGGCACGTCCCCGGTCAGAGTCAAGGTTGAGTCGCAGGACAGGAGGGCCGGGGCGACGGCGGCGAGGCCTAGGGAGACGCCGACCAGGCGTGTCGTGCGGCCTGCAGCACGGCGGCGTGCAAGCTGGTTTTCAAGGTAGCGTACCTCTGCCTCACACTTAGGGCAAGTTCCGGCACAGTCACCTTTATGCTGACATTCTGATGTGATGAATTCGATTCCGTTTTCTTCTGCTATCTGCTTTCTGATGTCCTTCAGAATCCTGCAGACTTCTTTTCCTCTTGGCATAGTGTAGTGCTTTTATCGTTTTATATAATCAAATCTGTCGAAGTTGGTGAAGCCGAGACTCTGCAGCTGTCTGACGCTGCTGTCTCTGTCCTCGTCCGTGTTGAATTCCGGAATCAGCGGGATCCTTATGCGGCATTTGCCAGCCACGCCTTCAGAAGCCAGAAGCTTCAGATTATCAAGAACTTGACTATTGCATATCCCTGTATATTCCCGATATATTTCCGGATTCATATCCTTTATGTCGATCACGAATTCGTCGATCAGCGGGATCAGCCTCCTGACGTGCTCCTGCGGGACATTCATGGCGGTCTCTATGTTGAGTTTCCACTCCTTCGGGCATATCCTCCGGAACTCCTCTATGAACCTGCTGCGGAGGGCCGGTTCTCCCCCGCCGAATGTGATTCCTCCGCCTGTCGCCTGGAAGTACAGATCGTCCACGCTAACCCTTGCCAGAAGCTGCTCAGGAGTCATTTCAGTGTAGGTGGAGCCTTCCTTCCAGGTCTGGGGATTCAGGCACCAGCGGCAGCGGAGCGGGCAGGCGTGGAACGCCACCAGGGTGGTCACGCCAGCGCCGTCCGTAGCTATCCTGAGCCGCGAAACAGCAGTTACCGGAGCCTTTATTTCAGAAATCTGTCCCATGTTCGTAAATCTGTCCAAATAACGGCACAATATACACAATACTTCCGCACAGAAATTGAATTGTCACAAAATAAACGGACATATATGAGAAACATAGCGAAATGGCTGGACAACGTACTCGTTGACGACCTACATATCTCCCCGGACATCGCCGGTTTTGTGAACACCGCGGTGCTGATAGCCGCACTGATAATAGCCACTGTCGGAATCAACTGGCTTATGCAGAGCATTTTCAGATGGATAACCAAAAGAAGCAGCAGCCTGGCTCACTCCAAGTGGCACAAGTTTCTGGTCAAAAGAAAAATCGGACATCACCTCATACTCCTCGTCACGGGATTTATCTTCTACAGTCTCACCTACATAGCATTCGAGAAGGGCACAGAAGTAATACGGGTACTGCACAGAATCGACATCGTCTATATGCTCATCGTGACGATAATGATCCTCAACGCCCTCCTGATGTCCTTCCTCGACTTCTACATGGCAAGCGGGAAAAACCGCAGCAGACCACTCCAGAGTCTGATTCAGGGCCTCCAGGTGATCCTCTATTTCGTAGGAGCGATCATCATTGTAGCTGTCATAATAGACAAGTCGCCGACAGTCCTTCTGACCGGACTCGGAGCCTCAGCCGCAGTGCTTATGCTCATATTCAAGGACAGCATCCTCGGCTTTGTCGCGGGAGTACAGCTCGCCCAGAACGACATGATCAAGCTCGGCGACTGGATCCAGATGCCAGACGGCAGCGCCAACGGCAACGTGGAGGAAATCACCCTCAACACCGTCAAGGTCCGCAACTGGGACAACACCCTCTCGATGATCCCGCCATATACCCTCGTCACCACCCCGTTCAAGAATTGGCGCGGAATGATGGAAAGCGGAGGCCGCAGGGCCGACAAGTGCATATATATCGACGTCAACACATTGGAAATATACACACCCGACATGGTCGGGGATATAATAAAAGCCGTTCCGGCGCTGGAGGCGCCTATACGGAAAAGGCAGGCCGAAGGCAGCTCGGAGATATCGACGAATGTCGGTATATATCGTTTATATATAGAGAATTATCTTAGGACACACCCCAATGTGAATCCGGCGCTTGACATCATAGTAACACAAAAAGAAGCGACCGCCTATGGTCTTCCCATAGAGGTCTACTTCTTTACTAAAGAGAAAGCCTGGGCCGTGTACGAAAGGCAGCAGTCAGACATATTCGACCACCTGATGACTATCGTGTCGGAATTCGGGCTTAAGCTGTATCAGAGGCCTTAAAAGGCTACTTCTTGTTGTACTCTCTCCAGAGTTTCTTGATGTCTGATGTGATCAGAGAGACAGCCGGAGCAAGAACGCTTACGTGGTTGAATCCCTGCATCTCGTAGAGTACCGAGTCATGCTTGAAGTTCACAAGAAGTGACTGGAGATGAGCATTTTCCTCCCAGCGTGCAAGCATCTCGAGGTTGCGGTCTCCTGAGATAAGAATCATCGGAGCGCCGCCTCTTGCAGCGTGTGTCATAGGAGCATACTCATCGATTACAGGAATACCGTCAGGCAGACCTCTCTCCTTTCTGATTGTGTAGTGAGTCACTGTCTGGCCGCTGACCGGATAAGCCTTAGCAATCTTGTCCACATCGAGGCCGTACTTTGCTCCATACTCCTTTGCAAGGACGAGCATAAGGGTAAGGTAACCGCCTGCAGAGTGACCTGAAACATAGATCTGGTCCTTCTTTCCGCCATACTTCTCGATGTTGTCGAATGTCCACGCAAGAGCCTGTGCAGCATCGTCGATGTAGTCAGGGCATTTGCACTGAGGGAAGAGACGGTAGTTCACGCTTACCACAGCAAAGCCCTGTCTGCGGAATCCCTCAAGGAGTTCCTTGTTACCCTTCTCGAGACCACCGCCGTGGAACCATACGAGAGTAGCAAAACCCTTGTCTGTCTCTGGATAATATACGTCAAGGACACAGCGTTCCTTTCTGTATGCATCAGTCTCATCTGCAGACACATACGATACGTTCTGAACAAAATTGTAGCCCTTGTCCTCAGGATGTGGCTGGGCTGTAGCCGAAAGGGCGGCGAAAAGGAAAAGAGCCGCGATAATAAGTCTTGATTTCATAGTATAGTGTTATTTGTTTCGTTTTTAAGTTGTAAAGATATCTCCATTCGCTTCGCTCAGTCGATATGACAAAAACTGTCATGTCGAGCGACCGGAGGGAGTCGAGACATCTATTTCACCAGTATCAAATCAGCAAGCACGATGGCAGTCATGGCTTCCACTACCACCGGGGCACGGAGTGCGAAGCACGCGTCGTGCCTGCCCGGAATCTCCAGAGTGTCCATCTCACCTGTCTGGAAGTTGAACGTCTGCTGAGCCTTCCTTATGCTGGATGTAGGCTTGAACGCCACACGGAAACTTACAGGAGCACCGTTGGTAATGCCGCCATTCACTCCGCCAGCTCCGTTCTTAGTAGGCCTTCCGTCCTCTCCGATAGGGTCATTATGCTCCGAACCCTTCATGGCAGCTGCCTTGAAACCGTCTCCGAACTCGATTCCACGGACACCCGGTACCGAGAACACAGCATGAGCGACAAGCGCCTCCACACTGTCCCAGAACGGCTCTCCATAGCCCGGATCAATCTCCGGAACAACACACTCTATCACAGCGCCAAGGCTGTCTCCCTTCTTGATGGCATTGTCTATCGCCTGCTTCCACTGCTCCGGCATTCCTTCTGCTGGTCTTCCGTCTGCTGTTGCGACCTCATCCGACATTTTTCCTCTCGGTATGCCGCCGAGCTCCACAATGCGGGCACTGATCTCTCTGACCGGAGTGTCATCCAGCACTGTAGCGTCTTCAATGATCTTTTTGGCCACAACGCCTGCCGCGACAACCGGCAAGGTCAGCCTTCCGGAGAAGTGACCGCCACCGCGAGGGTCCTGACAGTCATCCCATTTCAGAGCTGCTGTAAGGTCCGCATGACCAGGACGAGGCATAGCTGCAAAAAGCTCATAATCAGAAGAATGAGTATTTGTATTCCTGAAAGTCACAGTCAAAGGAGCACCTGTAGTGTGACCTTCAAACACACCGCTCACAATAGTCGGCTGGTCAGCCTCAATACGCGGCGTAGTCCCCTTAGCCCCACTCTTCCTACGAAGAATATCTTTCTCGAAATCCTGCTCAGACAACTCCAGTCCAGCCGGAACTCCATCCAGCACAACACCGATAAGCTCCCCGTGCGACTCCCCGAAGATGCTCACTCTAAACTTTCTTCCAAAACTGTTCATATTGTAAACTTTATCTCTTTTTTCAACTTTTCATATACACTTACCACTAATGGAGGTTCATATACACCTACCACTAACTAAGGCCGTGCATAATATGAATTCCACCACGTTACCTTTTCCCTGAATCCCCTTTCTCGGAAAGGGAACTTCCCATTACTACCGCGACGCAGGTTTTTTACCTGAAAAGCATGCGTCGCTGCAAGAAAACAGTGCAAAAGTACTTATTAGTGCTCATGACGCAGGGTTTTTACCTGAAAAGCATGCGTCGACGACGGCAAACACTTAAAAGTCGCTGTTTTGTTGCTTCAGCTAAATTCCTGACAATCAATCTTTTCCTTTTTCATTGGTGGGCAAAAACGCCCGCCAACCGATAGACATATCACTGATACTCAAGCCTTTATCTGTTACGCATTTCCGGAACGGCATCCCGAAGTTGGCTTCTGGCGTGCTTCCCAAGATGGTGGCATCAGGCGTTCTGGAGAAGGGTGGCGAAGGTTGTGTGGAATTGCGGGAAGGATTTTGCCACGCATTCTTCATCGTCTATGGTAATCGGGCTTTCTGCGCCGAGGGCTGCCACTTTCAGGGCCATGACCATACGGTGGTCGTGGTGGGATGTGTAGTGGCCGCCTTTGAGGAGACCTGGGAGAGACCTCTCGACTCCGCTCGAGGTGACAGAGGCAGGGGCACTTGAGGTGGCTGAGGCTGAAAGCAGGCGCTGGGCGAGGGTGTAGCCCTCGATGTACATCTCGTCGCCTTCTATCCACGCCCTGACTCCCATCTGGGTCAGCATCTCTATGATGGCCTTTGCCCTGTCACTTTCCTTGTTGGCCAGGCGGCCGACTCCTGCAAGGCGGCTTGTGCCCTGGCAGAATGCAGCAAGGACTGATATGATCGGGAAGAGGTCCGGACAGTTGGAAGCATCCACATCAAATGACTTCAGTGGTGCACGCTGCACTGTGATGTCTCCACGGTCGCCGTCCAGCTGGGACAGGCTTGCTCCGGCATCCATCAGTATATCCATTATTGACAGGTCAGCCTGGAGGGATGTTGTGTCAAGTCCCTGAATCACAGCCTTTCCAAAGACTGCACCGGCAACAAGGAAGTTTGCCGCTGCACTCCAGTCTCCTTCCAGATCTATGTCCGCTGCCTTATATTTCTGACCTCCCTTTACTTTGAAGACCATCTCTGTACAAAGCGACCAGTCACCGTCTGACTCCAAGAAATCACGACCTCCGAACATATCATTTCCTACCCTGATGCCGAACTTCTTCAGGACCTCAAGGGTTATGAACATATATGGTATGCTCTTCGGCTCACGTACTATGAGTGAAGTGTTGTTCTCGGAGAACGGAAGGGCCATAAGCAGACCTGAAATCAGCTGCGAGCCGTGCTTGCCGGAGATCTCGGCGCGACCTGCCTTGAGCGGTCCCTGAACGGTCAGGGGGACGCGGACTGGGGCTGGAGACCTCTCGACTTCGCTCGAGGTGACAGTTGCATCGAACGCCTCCATTATCTCCTTGGCACCTGTAAGAGGTCGTCCCAGGAGGGTCTTCTCTCCAGTGAATGTCACAGACTCCGGACAGAGCTGAGCCATCACAGGAATCATCATTCTGGTCAGCAGTCCTGACTCTCCGACATGAAGTTCAGACTTGCCATCCTCTCCGCCAAGCGAACCAAGCTGTGCTGATATTCCTTTAATTGTCAATATATTACCA
>CANBDZ010000011.1 GCA_947367375.1 uncultured Bacteroidales bacterium
AGTTCACAGTGATGCTTTTCTGTTCGCGACGCACGTTTTCCGGCCATTTTTCCTGCGTCGCTGTACGTGTGTGGACCTCTGTGACGTTTTTGGGTGGAAATATGACACAGTGGTCTGTAAATTCAATGTTAAACAGTGTATTTAGCGACCTTTGTGTCGATTATGCCACTGAAAATGACACAGTGGTTCTGAGATCCCCGGTCAAGCCGGGGATGACGATGCTTGAATATCGTGTTGTAAAAGTGTTTACAGGTATATCATTACCTAATTGAAAGATGAATAAGGGCAAGAGATTCCGGACGAACACAGAAAACAGATATATCATTGATATACGGGTACTTAAAACAAGGTTGGGGGCGAATTCGCCCACCAACCTTGATTTATATTACTGATTATCAGTTTATTAGCTATTCCAGCAAGTTATTTCTTCCAGAGTTTGGACATGTCTTCGAGGGTTTTGCCCTTTGTTTCTGGGACGAGTTTCCAGACGAAGATGGCTGCGATGATGCAGATGACTCCATAGAGGCCGTATGTGAAGGCGTGACCGAAGTTTTCGCCCATTGAGCCGAGGCTCATGTTGTACATAGGGAGGAATGTCGAAGAAACGATGAAGTTGAAGATCCACTGGAATGCTACTGCGATTGCTACAGCTGCACCACGGATGGTGTTAGGGAAGATCTCTGAGATGAGCACCCAGCAGATAGGACCCCAGCTGAACATGAATGAAGCGCTGTAGACCATGATGCTGATCACCGCAACTACCGGAGGAAGGGCTGCTGAAACGCTTGTTACAGCCACGCCTGCAGCTCCGAGAGCCATACCGAGGGATCCCCAGATGAGGAGAGGTTTGCGGCCCCATTTCTCTACGGTGAAGATGGCTACGAGGGTGAAGGTGATGTTTACTACACCCATAAGGACGGTCTGCATCATAGGGTTACCCATTCCAAGCGATTCGAAGATACGCGGTGCGAAGTAGAGCACTGCATTGATGCCTACAGCCTGCTGGAACACGCTGAGCATAATACCTACAAAGATGACAAGCCAGCCATAAGTGAAAAGCTTTTCAGTCTTCTCTGAAACTGTAGCCTTGATCTCTGCAAGGATCTCCTGAGCCTTGGTCTTTCCGTTGATCTTGGTGAGGATGGTGAGAGCCTGCTGGTCATTGCCTGTCATGGCAAGATAGCGCGGAGTCTCTGGCACGAGGAAGAGAAGGAGCGTGAAGAGTCCCGCAGGGACAGCCTCACTTACAAACATATATCTCCATCCTGTCTCAATCATCCACTGAGCTTCACCTGGGTTCATCACCTGGTTGATACCCTCCGCCATCTTCTGGATAGCTGGAGCGATGTGGTCACCGAGGATGATGAAGTTCACAAAGTAAACCACGAGCTGACCGAAGATGATTGCGAACTGGTTCCATGATACAAGTGTGCCTCGGAGGTTGCTTGGAGCCACCTCAGCGATGTACATAGGACAAATGGCAGAAGCCAGGCCGACTCCGACGCCGCCGAGAACTCGATAGAGGTTGAAGGCGATAAGGAGGGAGAACGAAGGCTGACCTTTGTCAAAGAATATGAACTCAGGGCAATATGAACCCAGAGCTGAGAGGAAGAAGAAGACACCCGCCATGATGAGTGACTTCTTTCGGCCGAATCTTGATGCGAGCATTCCGGAGAGGGCGGCACCGATCACGCAGCCGATAAGGGCGCTTGATGAGGTGATGCCGTGCATGAAGTCTGTGTAGACAAAGTCCTTGGCACCCATGAAGAACGCCTGGAGACCTTTTTCAGCACCGGAAATGACTGCTGTGTCGTAACCGAACAGCAGACCGCCTATAACGGCCACAAGGACTATCGATATGAGATAGCCCTTGCTGCCTTTATTATTGTTGTCTGTCATTGCGATATCGTATTATAAAGATCCCCGGTCGAGCCGGGGATGACTTTTAGCAATACATGTTAAGGATTGCCTCGTAGAGCTCCTGTTTTCCAGAAGTCTGCTTAGGCTCATCAACCTGCTTACCGTAAGCGTAAACCTCTTCAAGAGTAAGCTCGCCGTTCTCGAACTTCTTTCCGAGACCCTCGTCGAAGCTTGCGTAACGCTCTGCAACCATCTTCTGGATTGGAGACTCCTCGAGGAGAGCTGCTGCACTCTCAAGAGCGCGTGCCATTGCATCCATTGCTGCGATGTGAGCGATGAAGATGTCCTCAAGGTCAGTAGAGTTACGACGTGTCTTAGCGTCGAAGTTTGTACCACCGTTTCCGAGACCGCCGTTGCGGATGATCTGCATCATAGCCTGAGTGAGGTCGAATGCATCGATCGGGAACTGGTCAGTGTCCCAGCCGTTCTGGTAGTCACCGCGGTTAGCGTCGATTGAACCGAGCATTCCAGCGTCAACTGCGCAAGCAAGTTCGTGCTCGAATGTGTGACCTGCGAGAGTTGCATGGTTAACCTCGATGTTCACCTTGAAGTCCTTGTCAAGACCGTGAGCCTTGAGGAAGCCGATCACTGTCTCAGTGTCAACATCGTACTGATGCTTTGTAGGCTCCATTGGCTTAGGCTCGATGAGGAATGTTCCTGTGAAGCCCTTTGAACGAGCATAGTCACGAGCGATTGTGAGCATAGTAGCGAGGTGCTCTTTCTCACGCTTCTGGTCTGTGTTGAGAAGGCTCATATAACCCTCACGGCCACCCCAGAATACATAGTTTGTACCGCCGAGCTCGATTGTTGCGTCGATAGCGTTCTTGATCTGGACAGCTGCACGTGCTACAACGTCGAAGTCAGGGTTGGTAGCAGCACCGTTCATATATCTCTTGTTGCCGAATACATTGGCTGTTCCCCAAAGAAGCTTGATGCCTGTCTCAGCCTGCTTCTCCTTAAGGTAAGCTACGATCTCCTTGAGTCTTGCCTCGTACTCCTCAACGTTTGCACCCTCGTCAACGAGGTCAACATCGTGGAAGCAATAGTACTCGATACCGATCTTCTGCATGAATTCGAAACCTGCATCTACCTTATCTTTTGCCACCTGAAGTGGGCAAGCTGCTGCATTCCAAGGGAAAGTCTTTGTACCACCACCGAACTGGTCAGCTCCCTCTGCGCAGAGAGTGTGCCACCAAGCCATAGAGAACTTGAGCCACTCGCTCATCTTCTTGCCGAGGACTACCTTATTTGCATCATAATAGCGGAAAGCCATTGGATTCTTGCTTTCTTTGCCTTCAAACTGGATCTTACCGATACCAGGGAAAAATTCTTTTGTTGCCATAGTTTTAGTATTGTTAATTAATTTTGGTAATATCTGTTTAGATTCTCACGTCGCTTCGCTCCTCAGAATGACACTAGAGGCGTGATTTCCACACCTCGTAGGCGTCTTTATATTCCTGAGTGTCAGCTGGCTCGATCACTGCGAGCTTCTCGAGAGTTGCGAACGCCTCGTTGTTGTCCTTGTAGATTCCTGCACCGATACCTGCGCCCTTCGCTGCTCCCACTGAGCCGTCAGTGTCATAGAGTTCGATGACCGCTCCAGTCACTCCTGCGAGGGTGTTGCGGAAGATCGGGCTGAGGAACATGTTGGCGTGACCTGCGTGGATCTTGTTCACATTCATTCCCATCTGCTCCATCACCTCGATACCGTACTTGAACGAGAATACGATACCTTCCTGTGCCGCACGAAGGAGGTGCGCCTGTGAATGGATGTTGAAGTTCACTCCGTGGATTGAACTTCCCACCTCACGGTTCTCGAGCATACGCTCAGCGCCGTTTCCGAACGGAAGAATGCTTACGCCTGCGCTTCCGATAGGTGCTGTAGCAGCAAGGTCATTCATCTGGGCATATGAAAGTGATTCCGGAGCAACATTTCTCTTCATCCAAGAGTTCAGGATACCTGTTCCGTTGATGCAGAGGAGGACTCCGAGACGGGTCTGGTCTTCAGTGTGGTTTACGTGAGCGAAGGTGTTCACTCTTGACTTAGGATCGTAGTTCACGTCTCCGAGGACTCCATAAACTACGCCGGAAGTACCTGCTGTAGAAGCGATTTCACCTGGGTTGAACACATTCAGAGACAATGCATTGTTTGGCTGGTCTCCTGCACGGTAAGTTACAGGGATACCCTCTGCGAGTCCGAGTTCCGCAGCTGCAGCTGCTGTCACTCTACCCTGCTCCGAGAATGTCGGACGGATTTCTGCGATGAGTGATCTGTCGATGCCATAGTAGTCCAGAAGGATCTGTGCTGGAGCATTCTCGCTGAAGTCCCACATCATACCCTCAGAAAGGCCTGAGATAGTCGTGCAGACTTCGCCTGTGAGCTTCATGGCGATGTAGTCGCCCGGAAGCATGATCTTATATATCTTTGAATATAATTCCGGTTCGTTTTCCTTTACCCAAGCTAGCTTTGAGGCTGTGAAGTTGCCCGGTGAGTTCAGGAGATGAGAAAGGCAGGCTTCGTGTCCGATCTCGTCGAAGGCCTTCTGGCCGTAAGGGACTGCTCTTGAGTCGCACCAGATGATGGATGGACGGAGGACATTGAGATCCTTGTCGACGCACACGAGTCCGTGCATCTGATATGATATTCCTATAGCCTTGATGTCTTTCGGATCTGCAGCCGATGTAGCCATTACATCTGCTGTAGCAAGCTTGAGGTTTTCCCACCATGAAGATGGCTCCTGCTCTGCCCAGCCTGGCTTGTTGGCAATGATTGCCGCCTCTGATTTAGGATAGAATGCCGAAGCGACGCATCTGCCGCTCTGAGCATCGACGAGGCTCGCCTTTACTGACGAACTTCCGATGTCGTAACCAAGTAAGTACATATTTCAGTTTTAGTGTTAAGCGTTATCCGTGCGCAAGCACATGTGTTATCCCTACAAATATAAAATTTATCTGTGACTTTTCATCTATCCGCAGATATCCTTTTATCATCTGTTACATTTATGACAGACTATCTTTCAAATTCGATAGAAACAGACGCGTGTTTCAGGCCCTCTGAGGTTGCTCTAAGCTTGGTTCTGCCGCTTTCTGCCGCCTCTAGCACTACAAGGCACTTTCCATTGAAAGCTTTACGCCTGTCGGATTTGAAACGCTCCATCGAGACAGGATTGCCGTTATCAGTTCCGACATTCTCGGCTCCGGAAGACACTTCGAACTGCACGAGATTGTCAGCATGAGGGCAGAGGTTGCCGTCCTTGTCCAGGATCTCCACTGTGACAAATGCCAGGGCATCGTCAGCGACGCCGTCGCCATATTTCATGGCTGAAAGCCTTATCTGCGCCGGCTCCCCTGCCGTGCGTATAGTCTGCGAAGCGACCTGCTTTCCGTCCTTGCGTGCCACGACTTCGACATATCCGGGCTCATAAACAGTGCGCCATACAGTGTGCAGGCAGTCTTCGGTCTTGGACTTTACGCCCTGCGAGCGGCCGTTGACGAAAAGTTCGACCTCGTCGGCATTGTTATAATAACACCACATATCGATTTCCTGTCCTTCTGTCCAGTTCCAGTGAGGGAAGAGGTGAAGGACCGGCTCATCTGTCCATTCGGATCTATAAAGATGATATACATCCTTAGGGAAACCCGCCAGATCCACGATACCGAAGAACGAGCTGCGTGCAGGCCAGCCATACGGAGTAGGCTCGCCGATGTAGTCGAAGCCGGTCCAGACGAACTGGCCGCTTACGAAGTCGTTGTCACGCACAAGCTTGAGGGTCTCTTCGTGGGTGTTACCCCAAGGGACATGACAGTTCTCATAGGATGAGCAGGCAAAGGACTCGTCGTAGAACGGGATGTCCCAGCGCGCCGGCCAGATGAACATCGTGTCGCTCGGCATACGGTAATAGCCTCTGGTCATAAGAGCAGAATTGCTCTCTGTAATGATGAAAGGCTTGCCAGGGAAGTTCTCCGGCACTGACGCAACGTTCTGATTGTGATAGTTATATCCTATTATGTCAAGTGCTCCGCTATGGAAGAGATGATTCCACGGAGAAGGCTCATTACAGCCTGCTGTCACCGGTCTTGAGTCATCCAGAGAGCGTACAATGTCCGCAAGTTTCTCAGTCAAGAGCGAGTTTATGCTCTTAGCGTCATCATCAGAAGCCAGCATATCGGCAGACTGTCCGAAGTTGAGTATCAGGTTGGCCTCGGCAAGAGTGAGGGTGTCCGCATCAGCGTGAGACCACTGTTCCAGAACCTCGTTTCCTATGCTCCACATCATAACAGAAGGATGGTTCCTGTCACGGATGATGAAGTCGCGAAGATCCTCCTCATGCCACTGGTTGAAGTACCTCGAATAGTCGTGGGCTGTCTTCTTCTTTCGCCACATGTCAAAGGCCTCGTCCTGCACGATGAAGCCCATCTCGTCACAGAGATCCAGAAGTTCCGGTGCTGGCGGATTGTGCGAAGTCCTTATGGCGTTGCAGCCCATTCCCTTGAGGATTTCCAATTGCCTTCTGATGGCATTCTTATTCACGGCAGCGCCAAGACAGCCGAGATCGTGATGAATGCACACTCCATTGATCTTCAAAGACTTGTCATTAAGCGAAAATCCTTCCTCCGGACTGAAAAAGAAATGTCTCAGACCAGTCTTAGTCTCAACTCTGTCGAGAATCGCACCCTCAGGAGTCGCAATCTCTGTCACAAGAGTGTAAAGGTAAGGATCGTCAACATCCCAGAGATGAGGCTTGGAGATCCTGACCATCTGCTCCTGACCTGCAAGGTCAGCTGATTTATATGTATCCTCAACCTTACCTGCAACCTTGCCGGCAGCATCAAGAACAGTCTGTCTCAAAACAACCTCAGTAATCTCAGGATCGTCGCTCAGGACTTCAGTCTGCACAAAGAAAAAGCCCTCGTGAAGCTTGCCTGGCCCTTCTGCACCAGCCTTCGGCAGATATGTCATTCCAGGCTCCACAAAGATTCCATATGGAGCCACGCGCACCTTTGCGGTCTTCACAAGACGCACATTACGATAGATGCCGCAGCCGGAATACCAGCGGGAGTTCGGCTGCTCCGCATTGTCAACACGCACGGCAACCACATTCTCGGCATCCCATTCAAGAAGATGGGATATGTCATAGCCGAAGGATATATATCCATACGGACGCACGCCGAGGCTGACACCGTTGACGAAGACCTCTGAATTCATATATATACCGTCGAATTCGAGGCGCCACAGCTTGCAGCTGTCGGCCGCAGAGGCATGGAAAGCCTTTCTGTACCAGCCTATTCCGCCTGGCAGTGCGCCGCCACCCACTCCGGAAGGATTCTCCGGGCTGAAGTCGCCTTCTATAGCCCAGTCGTGCGGAAGCTCGAGCTGACGCCATCCGTCATCGTCAAAAGACGGGTCGGAAGCCTCAGGGACATCCCCAAGACTGAACCTCCAACCGTCATTGAAGTCCGAAGTCTCACGCTCAGAGACAACACTGCTGCACCCCAGTAAAAGAGCGCAGCAGATGCATATACTGATTATTTTTCTCATTGATAAAGCACAACTTTCGTCGAGAGACCGTTGTAAACTATAGTCTGGATCTTACCTATACCCTTCTTCGAGACAGGGATGATATTGAAGGTCCTCTCCTGAAGCATTCCAGGGAACTCGCCCTCACGCTCCTCGATCGAGAGAAGCCTCATCTTGTCGTCATATGAGAAGCGGATCTTCGAGTATGCTCCCTTCTCATAGTTGTAGTTCACGTTCTCATCCTCGTAGAGGGTGAACTCGCCGTTTGCTCCCATATATACATAAAGGTCGATCACATCAGCCGGCTTCTCGTCCGACCACTGCATGTCCGGTCCTACCGGCACAACCGATCCCGCACGCACATACAGAGGCATCCTTTCGTATGGCGCAGCCACCTCGAGAGTCTGGCCGCCGGCGATATATTCATTGGTGTAATAGTCGTACCAACCTGCACACTGAGGGAAATATACCTCACGGCTGCGGGCGCCGTACTCATATACAGGGGCAACGAGGAACGAAGGTCCGAACATATAGGTGTCGCCGATGTTCGCAACGGCCTTGTCGGCCATAAAGTCCATCACGAGCGGACGCATGATTGTGTAGTCCTCGAACCAGGTAGCGCCGGCAAGTGAATATATATACGGCATCAGGCGATAGCGCAGCTGGGTGTAGTAGAGCAATGATTTATATGCAGGATGTCCTTCCGGAGCGATCTCCCAAGGCTCGCGGAACGGGAACTGGCCGTGCGAACGGAAGAGAGGGCAGAATGCGCCGAACTGGAACCAGCGGGTGTTGAGCTCGCGCCATTCCTTGTGGTCTGCATTCTCGCGTCCTGTAGCGTTCCAGAAGTACTGGCCGGCTACATATCTGTTCTCTACACAGAAGCCTCCGATGTCCATTGTCCAGTACGGAATGCCGCTGAGTGCGAAGTTCAAGCCGGCAGAGATCTGGGCTTTAAGGTCCTCCCAACGTGTGGCGATGTCACCGCTCCAAGTCGCTGTCGAATACTTCTGGAGGCCCAAGAAGCCGCTTCTTGTGAGAAGGAAGACACGCTTGTCAGGATCAACTCCACGCTGTCCGTTGTAGATTCCGTCTGCATTCACTATCGAGTAGGCATTGAAGAACTCTGTAGATGAGCCGAGGGCTGTAGGGCCGCAGAGAGCCTTGCGGTAGTCCATGTTCGTACAGTCACGGATGTTAGGCTCAGAAGCGTCCATCCACCATGCGTCAATGCCGAGAGGATAGTAGTGCTCGTACATCTGGTTCCAGAAGAGCTTACGTGCTTCAGGATCGTATGCGTCATAGAATCCGTAGAGATAGCCCTGGCCGATCCAGTCGCGGATGCCGTCTTCGTTTGACTTGTTGTACATCCAGCCCTTGTCGTTGAACTCCTTGTAGTGCTCTGTGTCCACATAGAACTTAGGCCACACAGAGATCATCATACGGCCGTTCATAGCGTGGATAGAGTCCACCATGGCCTTTGGATCAGGGAAACGTGCAGGATCAAACTCGTGGCTGCCCCACGCATCCTCTTCCCAGTGGCTCCAGTCCATAACGATATTGTCGATAGGGAAATTCCTCTTGCGGAAGCCCTGGAGGGCCTCTATCATCTCAGTCGATGTCTTGTACCTCTCACGGCTCTGCCAGTAACCCATAGCCCATTTCGGCATGATCGGAGCCTTTCCTGTCAATGTACGGTAGCCGCTGATGACTTCATCCATATCCTCACCTGCGATGAAGTACCAGTCCATCTGCTTTGTCATCTCGCTCCACCACTGGTGCTTTGCCTGCTGCTCCGCATCCACAAGGTCGTAGGCACGGAGTCCGAGATATGACACATCTCCGTCTGGCTTCCACTCCACCTTAAGAGGGGTCTTCTCCCCTGCCTTGAGGTTGGCTGTGAACTTATATGTGTTCGGATTCCAGGCTGTACGCCAGCGCTCTGGCACGACCACCTCGCCTCCGACTGTCACTTCGGTATATCCCGCATAGTACAGGATGAACTGATATTCACCTGACTGCGGAGCTTCTATATATCCTTCATATGTCACCTCCGAGCCATAGAATCTGAAGCCTTCCGGCAGGTTCACCACTCGTGCCATCTCCGGCTCCACGAGGTACTCGAAATATATCTTCGGCTCTTCACGGACGAGGGTCTCGCCGTGGGCTGGCACATATGTTCCTGTAAGGCTGCCTTCCTTGCCCGACTTGTCGTAGAGTTTGAACACTTCGCCGAGCTGACTGTAGTCTTCAGGATTTCCGAAACGCATCATCGAGTAGCTGTCCATCAGGACACCGTAGCCCTTGTTGGAAACGATGAACGGAACCGACACCTTGGTGTTGTACTGGAAGAGTTCCTCATTCTTGCCCTTGTAGTTGAACTCGTCCGCCTGATGCTGTCCCAGACCGTAGAAGGCCTCGTCCTCAGGAGACTCGAAGACCTGACGGAACGAGTAACCGTAAGTACCGTCCACCTCGATAGGCTCAAAGGACTTTCCGCCTCCCTCTTCTTCACGGAGGATGACATTTCCTTCAAGATCTGTGAACCAGACCTCACCTGTGGTTGCAAGGACATTAGCCTTTACTGCCGATGTCGCGACAGTGACCACGTCACCTTCCTTCTGTACTGTAAACGGAGTCTGCTCTGCGGCAGGCACGATCACGAGGCTCTGCGGATCGGCAAACTTCTTCTCCGGAGTAGCCGACACACGGATGAGCTTCTCACCCATAACCTCCAGCCTCACCATTGCCGGACCGCCTTCAGAGGCATCCTTCACCTTCACGGTAACACCTGATTCAGTCTGCTTATAAGCCCCGGCACATGCGCCCAGCATCACCGCAGCAAGCAGCAGCATAGACATTCTTCTGATCTTCATATAGGTCATAATTTTAGTTTCAAAAAATATGGTCATAACCACTTGTAAATATATGGAAATAATCTGAAAAAGCCTCCACAGCACCGCAAAAAAGATTGTGTCATTCCGCATACGCCAGAAATCCTCCTTCGCCACACCTTAAGCCACGGCAATATACGTCAGAAGTACCTGCACGACCCTTGAGCGTGGACTAAGGTTTGGCTCAACTGCTTTAGTATACTCCCAACGCACAGCGACGCAGGGAAATCGGTCGAAAAACCTGCGTCGCGACTATTTCTGCGTCATCCGGCATAGTTCTAGTGAACTTTTTGCTTCAGTTCTTCACTAGAACTCCAGTTCTCAACTGCATTTGTGGTGTTCTGCATAGTTCTAGTGAACATTTTGCCTCAGTTCTTCACTAGAACTGGAACTTTGGGCTTTTCGTGACCTGTTTATCGCACTTCTAGTGAACTTTTGCTGCCCAATCTTCACTAGAACTCCTGTCCTCAACTGCATTTGTGGTGTTCTGCCTAGTTCTAGTGAACTTTTTGCTTCAGTTCTTCACTAGAACTGGAACTTTGGGCTTTTCGTGACCTGTTTATCGCACTTCTAGTGAACTTTTGCTGCCCGTTCTTCACTAGAAGCATTTGAAAAGAATACGACTGGGAAAATTCAGCCTGACGAGAAATCTTTAACTGATTGATATATAAGAATATACGACATCATTGGTAGGGCAAAATTCCCACCAACCATAAGATACACTACTGATATTCAGCCAGTTAGACACCGCCGGTTCCGGCTTACAAACTAACCTCTTACGGGACTTCAGACACAAGTACCCGTTAGAGATCCCCGATCAGGTCGGGGATGACTGATAGAGAACAAGCTGCAAGCTATGAATCAGGTCGGGGATGACCAACAGAGAACAAGCTGCAAGCCATGAATCTAGTCGGGGATGACTGATGGAGAACAAGTGGCAAGTTATGAATCTAGTCGGGGATGACTGACAGGGAACAAGTGGCAAGCCATGAATCAGGTCGGGGATGACTGAAGGGTTGCAAAGGAAGAAAACAGGTAGCAGACAGTGAAATTCAAGGGGAAAGATTGGGTCGTGAGGGAGGTGGTTGAGGAAAAAATGTTACATTTGCGAAGATAAACAGCAAAAAACTCAAATTATGAAACGTTTTATTATTCCGATACTGAGCATTGTCATGCTCTTTAATCTCACTTCTGCATTTGCGTGGGGTCCGACCGGACACGATGTAGTGGCTTCGATTGCGGAGCAGAACCTCACACGCAAGGCTAAGCGCAACATCACAAAGCTTCTCGAAGGCAAGTCTATCGTGTACTATTCTTCTTGGATGGACAACATCCAGAACTCACCTTACTGGGAGAACGGCTACAACAAGACCAAGACCTGGCACTATGCAAACGTAGACAAGGGTCACACCTACGAGACAATGACCAAGAATCCTGACGGAGACGTTGTTACTGCTCTTGATTTCCTCACAAAGGAGCTCACTGAGAACTACGACAACCTCACAGACAGCATGAGAGTTGACTATGTGAAGATGATCGTGCACCTTGTAGGTGACCTTCACTGCCCTATGCACGCAGGAAGACTCTCTGACAGAGGCGGAAACAACGTGAGAGTGAAGTGGTTCGGCCAGAGAAGCAGCCTCCACTCTGTTTGGGACAGCAAGATCGTAGAGTCAGCAAGAAGATGGGGCTACAAGGAGTGGACAGAGCACCTTGACAGAGCTGACAAGAAGTTCAAGAAGAGCGTTATGCGCGGCACTTACCAGGAGTGGTTCAAAGAGACAGTAAACGGAGCTGCTTCAATCTATGAATATGTGGAGAGCCTCGGAGAGGAGCCAAACCTTTCATATCAGTTCGTATATGACTTCTCGCCGCTTCTCGAGGACAGACTCCTCATCGGAGGTTACCGTCTTGCATACGTGCTCAACACAATCTTCGGCTAACAGTCGGCAATAGAAAAATACCGGTCACAGGACCGGAACATGTTAAGAGGGGTGTATTCCTTGGCATCACAGCCAGAGAGTACACCCCTCAACCAACACCACACTACTATAAGTTAGAACGCGGAATCCGGGTCAAAGTGAACATGGACCTCTTTAAGAGTCTTTGCCAAGACGCAGAGGAGGATTCCAAACACTATCAATCCTATTCCCGCAAGCACCACTACTGTTGCAATTCCCGCACCGAACGGGTTGACAAGCACGATAATCGACAAAGCAAGCAGAAGGATTCCTCCTCCTGAAATCCATCCTGTACCTCTGACACCAAATGTATCAAGCTCTCCGGCCAGTCCGATAAGTATAAAGCTGTTATACAGCATCCAGAATCCCATCATTATAGGAAGCAGAACCAGCGTGATCTCAGGATAGATGCAAAGGAATATGCCGAGCACAACATCCAGCACACCGCCAATGATGACATAGCTCTTCATCATAAAGAAATTGTCGCTTGTAGAAGCTGCAATAAGCTTTGCGGCACCCACAACCAGCATAAGCACTCCGAAGAGAATGCTCAGCACCATATAGCTCTGAAGCGGGAAGAAGAATACAGCTATGCCGAGGATGATTCCAAGCACTCCGGCAATTGCGAAAAGCCACCAATGGCGGATCGCTCTTGAGGCTCTCTTTGTAATGTTGTCAAACTGATGTTTCATAATACTGACATTTTAATCGTTGAAATCGCCCGATTCAAGTATTATGCTAAAAGTATAGGCAGAGGGATGCAAAAAAGATGACCGGCCTGAAACTCAGAACCGGTCATCATCTTATCTATGTATGGAATTACAATCCGTTATTCCTTTGCCGCAGCGTTTGCGAAGTACTCGTAAGGAACGTCGTACTCGAATGTCTGGTAGCAGTTTCCTTCTGCATCCTGACATACAACGAACACTCTGTCGATCACCTCAGTAGTGCTTCCGATCGCACTTGGCTGAGTGAATGTCACAGGAGTACCGTCATTGAAGAGAACTACCTGAGTTACAGGCACCTCAACTCCACCTGCATTTGTTGTAGTCTTTGGATTGTTCATGCAGTCACATCTTGAATCGTGGAATTCTCTGCTGCCCCAGATCACAGCTGCTCCAGGTCTGTTACCCCAAGATGGTGAGCCGTGAGGGAAATGATAGAACTCATATCCGTAAGGATAGCCGAGAGTTCCCCAAGCCTCATCATCTACAACAATTCCTACGTCTCTCTTGACATCAGCAAATTCTATTACGCTGAGAATCTTCTCCTCAACAGACACTACAGCCGACTCGTCACCGTTTGTAAAGTAAGCGTCAGTTCCGAGAAGGACGTAACCGGTGTAACCTGCAGGAAGTGTAATATTCACAGCATAATTTCCTGACATCATACCAGAAGCAGGATAGAAACTTTCCTCGATGAAGTCTACTACAGGCTCAGCCTCAGCCCACTTGCTGTTGTCAGATGTAACGATAGTACCGATAGCCACCGCTCTTGTTGTGAATCTCAACTCATAAGCATTTGAATAAGTACCGTCATCAGCCTTTGCCATGATCACGAGGATGTGGTCTACACCCTTAGAAAGGTCTGTAAGAGTCATCTTGCCGTCAACTACAGGGTACTTGTTCATAACTTCTGTAAGACGGCTGTGAGTAGGGTTCAGGTACATATAAGCCTGAGCTGTCTCCAAGGTACCGCCAAGATAGTTAGAGCTCTTCCAAGTGTTGTCTGAAGTCTTACCTACCCAGTAGAGGTAACCCTCTGCACCCTCTGAATCCACACTGATCACTACATTACCTGGATCGTTAGCCAAGAGTTCGAGGCTGATCTTAAGGTCATTGTAGACAACCTCACTTGTCTTATAGTTGTTCACAAGCACCTCACCGTACTTTCCGTCGCTGTCTGAAGCTACAGCCATAAGGACATACTCTGTAGAAGGCTTGGTCTTGCTGAGAACATCTGAAAGCTTTGCCTCAACGCTTGTTGCATCTACACTTACACCCTTCTCAAGGAGGTATGATGCTCTTGCCTCATCGTCGGCATATTTCTTTGCGTCAGATGTAGTCATGAATGTATAGTAGAGAGTCTCTGCTCCGTCAGCTGTCAATGGAACTGTCACGTCAAGGGCTGTAGCCTGAGCCTCACCTGCTGTAACCTTTACTGCTCCACCTGCCTCAAGCTTCAAAGTAGAGAACTCGTAAACGATTACGTCAGCCTCAGTGTAAGTCTTGCCGTCCTCTGCAAGAGCAAGCCAAGCGACATAGTCAGTTGCAGGCTCAGCAGTAACACCAGCAAGCTCAAACACAGAACCCTCATAAGTCATAGGAGTTGACTTAGGATCATATGCAGAGAGATTCAAGAGGTAGAGGACATCCTCAAGAAGGAACTCAGAAGCTGGGAGAACCTCCATATAATAAGCCTCAGCTCCAACGATTTCCATTGAAAGGGTTGCATCGCGGAACTTCTCGTCTGAAACCTCGAATGCCACAGATGAGTAGCTGAAAGGTGCGGTCACGAAAGTACCCTCAGCAAGGTAATAACCTGCATCCTCATTTGTCTGGTAATATATTGCAGGAAGTGCCCAGAACACGTATGACTCACCTGCTACAGGCTCCTGTCCGAGAACCTCAGCCACAGGAGCTTCGAGGTCGCTTGTTGTCAGACCATAGCCTGCCGGATAGTCATAAGCCTCAAGAAGGCCCTGAGCTGTCTCAAAGATAGCAGCCTCATCGTATGCTGACTCCGTGCATACACCATAGACAAACTTCTGAAGTCCGTTGTACATCTCTGCCTTTACATTGCCAAGAGATACGCCGAAAGTCTTGAATGGATTTGTTGTAAGATAGAGACGTGCCACAGTAGCCTTTCCGCCCTCGAGAACTGCAACCACCTTGAGGTCACCCTCAGCAGCAGCCACACCTGACTCTACAAGAGCAGCAGCAGGTGCTGTGATGTCAAAATAGAGAGCACCCATGTAAATATCCTTGTACTCCTTTACACGCCAGCCGTCAGGAATCTGAAGAACATAGTCCACAACTCCGCGAGCCTCCACCTGTACGCGCTCGGTAACACCGTTTGCCACATACCAGTCAGAAATGATGGCTGTCGACCAGCCTGACTGCTTAACGAAATAGAATCCGCAAGCTCCGTCCACAGTCACAGTGAAAGTCATATCCTCACCGAATGTGAAGGTAACCGCGTAAACCTCGCCTGTAAGCTCATCTGTAACAAGTTCATAATCAGAGAATACCGAATTACCTGAAAGCGGATACTGTACACCACCTATCACAAGGTAAGTGTCACCATCGATCTCCACTACCTCAGGAGTCTCTGCCATAACCGGAACAGGTTTTTCATCCTTGTCAAGGAAGAGCTGTTTCTTGCCGTCCTTGTCGATGTAAGCCCAATAGTTCTGTCCGTCACCCAAAGTGATGTAAGTAATGAAAGACTCAAGATCCTTCTCTGGGAGAAGCTGAAGAGTACTTCCGTTTGAAAGAGTGATTGTAGTGATGCCTGTAGAAGCATTTGTCGACACATCAGAGATGAGAGCCTTTCCTCTAAGCATAGCCTGAAGAGCCTCGATCTCACTGGTGAGTCTTGTTTCCAACTCATACAGCTTGTCCACGAGGATGTCGATCTGATCCTGAAGAGCAGAATCCTGCTCTCTGAGAGCCGAATCGTCATAGCAGGAAACTGCAGCAGGGCAGATTACGAAAGCCGCAACCATTGCCTTGAGCAATCCTGACTTGAAGTTTGATAAAAGTTTCATAATGTAATATTTAGTTGTTATTATCATACAAGAGGTTACCGTATCTCTCATTCACAAGCTCCATAGGCTGGAAATCCACCGGAACGAACGACACTGTCGAAGCTGACTTTGTCTCAGGAGAGTGTGTCCATCTCGGCTTGCCTGTGATGTCACAGTAGGCCCACTGCAGGGCGATGTTATAGTCCATATTTCCCCAATCTGAGAATGAATATGGGAACACATTGTCTGCGTCATCGGTTGAGAGAGTGTTGTCATTGTTGACATATTCGTCCGGTGCAATACCGTCCTTATAGTCACCCCAGTCCTTTGCGTTCTTCACCCAGAATGTAACAGGAGAGAACTGGAATCTTCTGCCGCTGTAGGTAGTCTCGGAAACTGTCATACCCACATTCTTGCCTTCAGTGCGGCAGCCTATCATCTTCACCGGGAAGTCGATGCCCTTGAGAGAGCTGATTACAAGCTCCGCAGCCGACGCTGTGTTATATGAAGAGATCACATAAAGACGATCCAGGCCGAGGTCTACAGGAAGTCCGAGGTTGTCTGTGTCATTGTTGTAGCCGTAGTTGAACTTCCAGTCCTCTGTCGAGCCGTCGTTGTACACAACCTTGGTAAAGGTCTTGCTGTAGTTAGACTCACCGGCGATACATCCTGAAAGCCAGCGGCTCTGAGCCACAGCTCCACCTGCATTGAAACGAAGGTCAAGGATGAGTTCCGTGATACCTGCAGCTGAAAATTCAGCTATAGTCTGCTCAAGAATGTCCTGAGAGTTAAGGTCAAATGACTCATAGACCATATAACCGATCTTCACTGAAGGATCGGCAGGATCGGCAAGTACAGAAGCATGAAGCACTGGGTCATATACATGGGCAGAAGCTCTTGCAGCTCCGGACTCGTACGCATTAAGATCGTAACCGCCGTTTCCGTTCATCTCAAATCTGAGGAAAGAGAACTTATATGAACCAGAAGGATCCTGATATAGGCTGGTCATATAGTTACGGTAGTTCGATGTAGTGAGCTCTGTTCCGTTCACCGCGTAGATTATGTCACCTCTGCGAAGGCCGGCAGCTTCTGCCGGAGAGCCACGGCGTACATAAGCGGGAGCGAGACCCATCAGGGTCGAGTTCTCCGCAAGAGCAGTGGATATAAACGGACCGAAGCCGAGACCGCCAGTCTCGATTGCACGCGTAACAGGCTGTACCTCAACTATATTTGTATATATGAACCTTTCGCCAGGATTTGGCTGTGTCGATCTGTAGTAGCCTCCGTCTTCCACATTGACCTCACCCAAGCTGAGGAGGTGCTTTCCGAGGAATTCGTTATATGCAACCTTAAGATCTATGTTCTGAGCGTTGTACGCGTCGTTGAAGAGGTAGTCCTCCTTAAGGATCTCATGCATATATGAGTTCAGAGCCTCATTGATCTTGGCGTCTGCATTCATGCCTGATGCGGCCTGAGTCAGCACTGCAACTCGTTCCGGTTCGAAGCCTTCCACAGTCACCCACAGTTCAGCAGTTCTGGTCACAGTCTCTTCGTTCTCCTCAAACGCGATTCTGACTGTCGCCCCCTTCTTGGCAGCTCCGCTCTGAGTGCTCGAACTGATTGCAGCCCACTCCTTCTCAGGAGAGTCAAGCAGTTCCAAAGATGCGCTCCATGCTGCAGACAAGTCCATCTTCACTGAAATGGTAGCACCTCTGTAGGACACTTCCTTGTCGGCGTAGCTGTTGCTGACATTGGAAATACCGCTCTCCACAGGCTGCTCTACCGGTGGTTCCGGAGTATTGTTATTGTTATTCTCTTCTTCTATGACATCCTTCTCACATGCAACAGCAAATCCTGCCACTAGAAGCAGCATAGAGAAAAATTTGAGCAATGATTTTGATTTCATCCTGAAATTTAGGTTATATAAAACTTCCAAAGATACTATAATTTTGGAATTTACGGCCCGATTTGAGGGTTATCTGTATATATATTCGACAGTATATCCGTCACCTGCGTCCGACCATTCCATCTTAGTCACGTATCCATCCTCATCGAAGGTATATGAAAGCGGGTACACAAGCGTGCCTGTTCCTGTCGGAGACTGTTTCACCATCCTCACAGGAAGCTGGGCTGACGCCTTTGTGTACCATCCGAGGAGATATGGGAAATATACGAAAGGATCGTTCTTCTCCACCAGTGACATATAGCCCCAGATTGCATCCGGAGCAGATGAGTGATTCACCGGACCGTCCGGCTCGTACTCGAAGGATGTCACTCGGAACAATGTAATATTGCCGTCCTGGTACTCGAACCTGCGCAATGTCAGCTTAGGCGAGGTGATGTCTGTCACATAACCGTCGGAGTCGTAGTTCCAGGTAAACGGAGTGGTCTCGTCATGGCCATATATCAGCACATCAGTAGAAGCAACCTTACCGTCCTGATCCCAATGGTAGGTCATCGCGAGGTCATTCGATGCCTGGAATCCGTCATATTCAAGTATATATCCTCCGTTTCCGTCGCTGAGATAACGGTCATAGTTCGAAAGCTCGGTCTGACCGGCCTCGATCATATACGATGTGATAGTCAGAACTTCTTCGCTGATGGACCACTCAAGCATCGTGCGTATCTCATCGTCATACGGAGCATAATACCTGACTGCTGCGAGAGTCTTCTCCACGATTACAGCATAGACACGGAAAGTGTCTGAAAGCAGCCACCTGCAGCAGTCCTGAACAAGGTACACCGAATACTTTCCTTCAGCAAGCGACTCCGGCACGACAACCGAAACGCCCTCGTAAGTAAGCGCTGTCTCAAGAAGATATTCTTCTCCAGATGCGTCCACAAGAACTACGCTGCAGCCTTCTTCAAAGCCGATTCCAGCGATTGAGAGGGCAGCGCCCTGAAGTGCGTCAGAAGGAACTTTGACTCCGGACAAAGGCATAGTCTGAGCAAGTACACGGATTTCTCCAAGTTCAGTTCTGCTACCCTGCTCGAGTACAAGCATATACACTCCCTCAGGCACATTCGAAGAAACCTTGAAGCTGACACCGGAAGCTGTCAGCGCGATGATTTCCAAAGGGTACTCTGTACCGTCACTGCCGGAAAGAAGCAGTGAGGCCTCGGCTGTAAAGCCGTTCCACTGCACGACACCCTCGCTTCCTGCCGTAACGGAAGCCGGCACTGTCCATTCGGACAGCGGGTTGTCCGCTCCGGTCAGGGTCTGCTTTCCGTTTTCTCCACATGCGGAAAAAAGGAAGAGGGCCATCGCTAATGTTATAATGATTCTTGACATAGGTTTATCTTATACCAGGTAATGCTTCCAATGTTTCTGCTGTTTCCTTAGCTGAAGGTCTTGTCATATCGTTGCTTATGATCACGCCTTCCTTGTCCAGAAGGATGAAGCGAGGAATTCCGTCGATGTTGTAAGCCTTCTGGAATCCGCTCTGAGTTCCGAGGTAAAGCTGCACTCCTGTAAGGGTGCCGGTCTTCACCATCTCCTCCCACTTAGCCTTGTCTCTGTCTACAGAGAGGCCGAGGAACACAATCTGAGCATCCTTAAACTTCTTCTCAAGCTCCTTGAGATAAGGCATCTCACGCTTGCAAGGAGCACACCATGTAGCCCACATGTCGATGTACACATATTTGCCCTTGAAGTCTGCAAGAGTCCACTCCTTGCCATTGATGTCTACAGCTGAGAAGGCTGGAGAAGGTCTTCCCGGAGACGATAGGTTCCATTTACCGATCTTGGTCTCAAAGTCAGCAAGCAGAGTCTCGTCCTTCACGTATGTACGGTAGATGTTCTCCATTTCCTGGATGTCATCGATTCCGAAACGGTCTACATAAGGGGCTGCAAGGTAGTGTAGCAGAGCATTTCTGAGCTTCTCGTCATTGAATCTGCCTGCGATGAAACGCATCTGAGCGACTGTCTTAGGATACAAAGCTGTCACGCCGCGGTTTGCCTCATCGAGCACGTGAGCTGCCTCGACTGCAAACGAGCAGTACTCGTCCAGAGAAGCAAGCATATCGTCGTCCTCAAGGTACGAATCGATGACCTTGTAATAGTTCGCATCCGGAGTGTAATCCATCTTGCGGGTCATCATAGCGTGACCTACAGGGTGCATGAGAAGAGTAGCTCCATAGGCATACTTGATCTTTGCAGCCTCCATCTTCTCGAAGTTTCCTGCCGAACGCAAACCGTTAGCCTTCAGAAGCTTTACAGCATCCTGCTCTTTAACCTTTATCTTTGCCAGATACTCTTCGAAAGGAAGTGCATAATCCTCGTCAGGCAGCGCTGTAAGCTTTATTGTGTTCAGGTAGTCCACAGCCTGAGCCTTCTCGCCTTCAAACTCGAAAGAGCCCTTGAAGTCGTTACCCTTGAATGAGATCGAAGCGTGGTCTCCCCCTTCGAGGTAGATCCATTTGTAATCCATTCCATAAAAGAGACGGGCATAGACTGCGTCATAGCCGCTGAGTACAACCTCAGCCTTTCCGTCCTGATCCAGTCTGACGTTCTTGATGTCGTTGCGGATGACGAGAACAACCTCTCCTCCCCTCTTGTCCGACACATTGAAATCCAGCACGATGTCCTCTGACACCGCCAGGCCGTTGCTGCAGCCCGCTGCAAAGAGCGTAGCTACGATTAAACTAAGCAAACCTTTCATTACTAATATATTCTTTCCTTATATGTTATATCCTTGATTTCGGCGAAGCCGTCATATATTACCGGCTCTACCTTCGAGAAGTCGCCGTCTGAGGCGGCGTCCTCATATATCCTTAACCTTCCTTCTCCGTTCTTGACGGTACCTACGAGGAGGTCGTAGCTGCGCTGGGCGTTCTCACTGTTCTGGTAGAGGTTGAACTTCAGGCAGGTGATGTCCTCGCCAGGCAGGGTGAACTGCTCCTCTTCCCTGATCTTGTCAGCGGAAAGGTCCACTCTGTACACTGTGTTTCCGACAGCGTAGTACATATAGTTCTTGAGTGAGCTGAAGGCATACAAAGCATCATCCGACATAATCGAACGGCACTCAGACAGGTCTCCGAAGTATCCCTTTCCGATCACATAGGTACAGTCGGCATAGCGGAGCATATCTCCAAGCTGGACGCCGTAAAGATGGCACTTGCCTTCCTTAGCCAGGAGGACATATGTCAGTCCCATCTTGGCATTGCCCGGATCGTACTTGGTGTTCTCCATATACAGGCAGTCATAGCCCTGAGGCCACTCAGCGAAGGCATTGCCAAGCATTCCGGCTCCCGGAGCCATACCCTCTGCGATCTGTCCCATCTCGTCCATTTCCGCAAGAGGATCAAGGCCGCCAAGGTCGTTGGTAGCAAGGAGTGGACAGTAAGCCATCATACGTTTGTTGTCGATGTCATAAAGGAGATATACGGCCGCATACACCTGAGTAGCAAGGACATTGGCACCCACATATGGAGCCACTGCAAAGCCCTTGTTCACCGCGCTGCCGTAAAGTCCGTCAATTCCCATAACCTCGCAGTAATGGGCCGAGGTGCCGCTTACAACCATCTTTCCGAAACCGGCAGAAACTATCGAATGAGGGATGAGCTTATCCTGCACTGCGACCTCATATGCGAAATCGTACTCAGGCTTCCAGTCGAAAGCATCCTTTCCAAGTCTTGTAGCTCCGTCATCGGTAAGAAGGTAATATGGGGACGCAGCGTCTGTCTTGTCAGACAGCCACTGGATCCTTCTAGGGCCGTTCATCTGAGGCATTCCGCTGTCCTTGAGGACATCGCGGATAGTCTCACCTGTCACGGCCGACACCACATCAAGTCTCGCACGGCCGTCCTCCGAACAGAGCACGAGCCAACCTTCAGATGTCGCTGAGCTGACTGTCAGCTCAGCCTGCTTCTGCCAATATATACCTGTAGCTACCTCAGTAACAGTGAAATACAGATAATACAATCCCGGCTGGAGGGTGATCTCGCAATCGAGGGACGCATCTGTGCCGATGATGACCGGCTCATTGTCTCCGTTGCTGTCGATGACCTTCCACTCGAAAGCATAGTCAGGTTTCCTGAAGGTGTCAGCTCCCAGATCCGGAGTCATAGTCAGACGCGAGAACATCAGCACGCTTCTGTTCTCCACACCTTCGATGACAGGCTCATCGAGCTCGACATAGTCATAATTGCCCAAGTCGCCGCTGCAGGACAAGGCCAGCAGGGCCATAAGGAGGGCAGTGATATATTTATATATATTCTTCATCATTATCTGAATGTCAATGGTTCACCTGTTGCGGGATCAAAAGCTTCGGTGTCGTAGGCCTCGCCTGCAGCCTTGAGGGCGGCCTGATCCTGGACATACGCCGTCATTTCCGTAGCTATATACAGAAGCTTGGCAAGGGTGATCACCGCTGGGTCATTAAAGTCTGCAGGATTGATTTCCAGCACCTTGCAGATGAGTTCGAACTTCTGCTGGGTAAACTGTCCGATGAGCTTCTCGTCCCATGCAGACGGAGCTGTCGTGAACATATCCGAGAAGAAGATCCTGAAAGAGACTACAGACACTGTGTCTGAAATCTGAGCCAGCTCTGACACGTGAAGAGAGAAATGCTCATTGCCGTGGAGTTCCAGGGTAAGGCTCTTCCTCTGGGTCTTGAGGGCATCAGTCCTGAGCAGGGTGACCATGTAATCCATCGACGAAGCGCCGGCAGGCAGAACAGGGTTCTGCGGAAGGATGAAATCCTTGCCTGCCTCCGCATTGTCGGAGGTTACGGATATATCCAAAGGACGGTCGTAATCAACAGCACGTCCCAGAAGCTGCACCTTCACCGGCACTTCCATCATATCCGAGGCCTCATAGACAAAGGTGAGGTCCAGACTGTCTGTGACTGACATCAGGCCGGTCATGTTGTTGAAGTACACGCCGGTCACATCCCCGAAGTGCTCGGGATTACGCTCTTCGCAGGCCACAAGCCCGAGAAAAGCCATAACTATCATTATGCATCTTGACTTCATCATCTGTTTTCTGTTTCTGTGTCCGGCAGCGGAACTGTGAATATAGCATCGCTCGGCTGAGGATTCTTGCTGTCAATAGTCGAGAAGAGTACCGGGCTGAACATTCTCTTGTACATATAGAAGAGCTGTCCCTCGCCGTAAAGTTCTCTGATGTACTCGTACTGGAGGATCTGGCGGTCAAGCTGCTGGAGGTTGCCCACTCCCCTCTTTTCGCGGAGCATGTTCACATATGCAAGGCCGGCTCCTATATCTTCAGAACGGCTTTCAGCCGCAATGAGATACATCTCGCCGAGTCTCAGCATAGGGATCATCGTGTTGCGGATGTTGCCTGTCTCGACCATATCCGAATACTTGTAGAAGTACCTGTTGGCACCTGTCGCCACCCAGTTCACGCGGTAGCGGTAGTCGTCCTGGTTACCTCCGGTCAGGGATCCGCCTCCGAACACCTTGCTGCTCATCAGGTCGTTGTCCATTCTGAACACATAGTTAGGAATACGGCTCGGATCGAAGTAGTTCTTGAAGAGCTTGTTCCTCTGAGTGTGGGAAAGAGCAAAGATGACTTCTGACGAGAAGATTCTGTCAGGATCTGCAGGTGAGCCGGTCACAAGACTTCTGTCCACAAACGGGAAGACTGTTTCAGCTGCCTTGATGACCTCTGTAGAGTACTCATATGCAGCCTTGCTGTCACCGAAATAGAGGCTTGAGCGTGCCAGAAGGGCTGTCACTGCATAGTAGTTAAGCCTAAGGTTCCTGTAGTACATAAATGTAGAAGAACCGTCTGTCGGAGCATCAAGCCTTGTTCCCTCGGTGCGTACAGGATCGTTCGCAAGAAGGATACGTGCCTCGAGAAGGTCATTTGTGATCTCCTCAGCAGCCTCACGGGCAGTCATCTGTGCGTTAGGTACTATTGTATATGCCTTATAATATGGGATGGCCGGAAGGTCTGCGTTGCGTGAGAACACAGGACCGAAGAGACGCAGCATATCGAAATGGAGCATCGCACGCAGCGCCAGGGCCTCTCCCTTTATGACCTTGTAGTTCTGCCCTGTAAAGGCTACTCCTGTGGTCTCGAGGTTCTCGAGCAGGAGGTTACAGTTCAGGATGAGTGAATATGCCTTGTTCCAGGTCTCGTTGAACCTTGAGCGCCAGTACTCCGTTCCGTACTGGTACGACGCGAGGTCGCTGTAGTTGCCCCACACGGCATTGTCAGTTCCTATGACATAGGCGCCTCCCATGATCTCGATCATCTCCACCGAAAGCGCACCGCCGTAAAGCATATCGCTGTTGAGCTCAATGTATATACCGTTGAGGAGCTTGATGAAGCCTTCCTCATCGGAAAGGAGCTCGTCCTGCGACATCTTGTCATACGGCTTCACATCCAGCCAGGCATCGCAGGAAGTCAAAAGCAGCACAGAGGCTGCGATGTATGTAAATATCCTTCTCATACGCGTTAGAATGTTATGCCCAATGACATTGTTACACTTCTTGCAAATGGGTAGTCAATACCTCTTTCCACCCTCACTGTAGAGACTCTGAACACGTCAGTCATGGTGAGCTGGAGGTTCATGGCACCCACTCCCATCCTGCGGGCCACCCTGTCAGGGAACTCATAGCCGAGGTTGAATGATTCTCCGACCACAGAGTTGTCATCCATTACGAAACGTGACGACTTTTCGGTCTTCTGGACCATTGAGATGCCCTTGAAGTAGGCTTCTCTGTTGTTCTCAGACCATCTGTCGTAGAGGGCTCTCTTGTCCTGGTTGTTGTACACATCCTGGGTTCCGATGTTCTCCACCTTCTGGAAAAGTGAAGAGTTGAACACCTGGCCGCCCCATCTGTATCTGAAATAGCAGCCTACCGAAAGCCCCTTGTAGTAGAGCATGGTTCCGAAAAGTCCTTCGATCTTCGGCTGGGTGTCACCCACCACGACTTCGTCATTCACATCATAGGTAAATGAATATGTTCCGTCCTTCTTGATGAAGAGTTCCTTTCCGGTAGCGGGGTCGATTCCGGCTGAACGGACAGCCCAGATCGCTGTCGGGCTTCCTCCGTCGTAGTACCTGGTGGTGCCGGCAAGCGAAGTCTTGCCGCTCTCGTTCAGCGCGCTGAACGAATCACCGATGTTGGCATATACCGACCTCGAGCTTGTTGCATTGAAGCTGATGTTCCAGTTGATTCCCTCACGAGGTCTGTAGATCGGAGATATTCTGAATGTAGTCTCCCATCCCTGGGTCTTCTGGCTTCCGGCATTCATTGCCACGCTTGTCACTCCCATGGATCCCGGAGTGGTGATGACAGCAAGAAGCGGGTCTGTGTGCTTCCAGTAGTAGTCCAAGGTTACATTAACCCTCTCTCCCCAGAAGGTCAGGTCAGTTCCTATGTCGTAGTTCACGGTCTCCTGCCATGCAAGCTGGGTGTTTCCGAGAGCGTTCAGGATGACTCCCGTACCGAAGACATTGGTCATCCAGCCGTTGAACTTGTAGGTTGAGAAAGCCTGGTAGGCAGAGAAGTTCTGGTTACCCGGGTTACCTACAGATCCGCGGATCTTCAGAAGCGAGAAGAAGTCCGAATTCTGCATGAACGGTTCCTTGTGGACATTCCATCCGGTTCCCACTGACCATGTGTTTCTGAAACGGTTGCCAGTTCCGAACATCGACGCTCCGTCAAGACGGTAGTTGAAGTCCATAAGGTAGCGGTCATCGTAGACATATCCTCCGTTCACATAGAAGCTGGCCGCACGCTTGAGGCTCTGGCTATAGTTAGGAGAACCTCCTGAAGGATAGCCGTTTGCAAATGAAGGCGCATCGAAACGGTCATCTGTGAATCCGTTTGCCGAATAGCCGTACACCTGCCTTTGGAGGCTGCTGAAGTTGAAACCTCCCACAGCATTGATCATATGCTTTTTCGCTATGAGCTTACCGAAGGTAGCTGCAACATCACCTTCGTACGAAAGTTCGTCGATCTGAGTGTGCGAGTAAAGTCCCTTCTCTGTCTCTCCCACATCATCAAACTGAGTGTGGAGAGGCGACAGGCGGGTCTGCTCGCTGTCATCCTGCTTGGAGAGTCCGAACTTTGCACGGAGTCTGAACTCCTCTGAAAGAAACCACTCGAAGATGAAATTGTTGGTGAAGCCGAAGCCCGACTCCTTGTCCCAGTTGTTCAGATGGGCATTCCAAAGAGGGTTTGCCACAGGATAGTCGTCCACTCCGTCCTCAGGATAATAGAGGTACCTGTCTATGCCTCCGTCAGCGTTGTACTTACGGTAATACGGATTGGCATAGGCGTACTCTGCAAAAGACACGACAGGGTTCGAAACATCAAGCCAGTTGATGGAAAGCTTGTTGCTGAACTGGAACTTTCCAGAACGGTAGATAAGGTCAACATTACCCTCAAGAGTCTGTCTGTCAGAGTCTTTCATAACTCCAGCCACATCACCGTAGCTGAGACCGATACCGTACCTGATCTTGTCCTCACCACCTTCCGCATAGATGTTATGCTTGTGGGTGAAGCCCGAGCGGATCGGCTCGCTGAGCCAGTAGGTGTCCACTCCCTTTTCGATCTCCTTGAGTCTCTCGTTATAGAGGTTGTCAAGTCTGATCTGTGCGAAAGGATTTCCGGTATGGTCTTTATATACACCTGCGAGGGACTCGAACTCGAGTTTTTCCCTTGCATTCATAAGGTTGTAGTCCGAAAGGTCAGCAAGCGAAAGTCCGAAGTCTCCCTTGTAAGAGAGCTGGAGTCTTCCTCGTGCAGGTGCCTTGGTCTCGATGACCACGACTCCGTTTGAAGCCTTTGATCCGTAGATGGCTGTCGAAGCGGCATCCTTGAGGATGGTCACCGAAGCCACACGGTTCATATTGAGGTTCATGATGGTCTCCAGAGTTGTCTCGAAGCCGTCCAGGATGAAGAGCGGCTGGTTAGGGTCCGTACCATACTCCTCCTTAAGTCCTGCTACACTGGTCTTGCCTCGGATCTCGATGTCAGGCATCATATTCGGGTTGGAACCGAACTGGGTGCTCTCCATCATCTTGAATGACGGGTCGAGAGTCTTGAGACTCTGAAGTACATTCGTCGAGCCTACGGCTTTCAGCTCATCTGTCTTGAATGTAGCGGAAGCTCCTGTGAAGCTTTCCTTCTTCCTCTCATACACACCGGTCACGACCACATCCGCCAGCTGCTCGGCATTCATGCTCATGACGATCTTTGAGAATGAGGATGCGTTTTTAGTGTTGTAGAGCCTTATTTCCTCATCATAACCCATATACGAGAATGTCACCTCGCATTTGCGCTGAGGGATCCTGAGTTCATAGGCTCCGTCCACATCGGTCATTGTTCCGGTCTTCGAGTCATCCACATAGACGGCGACACCGATAAGCGGGTAGCCGTCTGCGGAATCCACGACCTTACCCTTGAGAACCACAGTCGCTTCCTGAGCGTGAAGTGTCAAGGGAATGAGGAAGAACAATATGTTCAACAAACGTCTCATCATATTTTAGAAGCGTCTTATTCTGTTTTCTCTTTTGATTTTTTCGAGGTTGTCGAGGCTGAAGCGGCTGTCTCCAGCATTCTTCTGCTTCTCGACCTTTATCTCCGGATGCTCCGGTGCGAGAGGAATGTCCACTCCGTCCTCAAATCCTGCTGACTTGGTGAAGAGCTCATTGATGTCAGCTGCGTTGTACTTCTTGAACTGACACTTCTGACGGAACACCCTGCTGTACCTGCCCTCGTTGTCGATGGCCATAGCTGCAAGAAGCACTGTCTTGTTCCAAGGAGCACGGAAGTTGACTGTCTCGGCATAGTAGACTCCGTAGTACACGAGTGTCTCATACAGAGCCGCGTCTGGATAGACCTCAGGATTCTCGAGACCTGTCACATAGTCAATCATTGTGTAGTAGTACGACTTGTACTCACCGTCAATCTGGATAGTCACAGGAACCATTGCATAGCCTCTGTACTGAGCACCTGCATCCGGATTCAGATCGTACAGGTCATCTCCATTGTAGAACTTGTCGTAGCCTGCTGTAATGGTGATGTCAGCATAATTCTCCTCACCTGTCTTGAAAGGCTCGCTGAAGATCACGTCAGCAAGGAAGGCTCCGTTGTCCTCATCCATAACGACTGCAGCGACAACATACTCTGTCTCAGGAGCCAGGAATGAGATTGTTCCCACAGACTTGCCCTGAGAAAGCTCATAGTAAGAGAACTCATACATGTCGCCGTAGTACGACTTGTTGATGAGGTCAGTCACATCAGTCTTCACCTCCTCGGCTGTAGTTCCTACAGGGTACACATACCAATAGTAGAAGTGAGCCGCATCTGTCGGAGTCACAGCGATTGTGAGAGAGTTCGATCCAGCTTCCTGAAGCTCGAAATCAAAGCGGCAGTCCTCAGCAGGACCAGCTGGAGATGTTCTTACAGTGAACTTCTGCATAGCTGTAGTCTGCTTTCCGGCCTTGTAACCGAACACCACCATAGTGTACTCGGTGTCAGGCTGGAGGCCTGTCATACGGCCTGAAAGGCTGCCCTCATAGACGAAGCTGAGGATACCCCAAGTACCGTAGTCCTCCATAAGGTGGGCATATATTTCCTCTTCGTTCATTCCTTCCATGAACACAGAAGGCTCGGCTATCATCACATAAGGATCGTTGTTGGTGGTCTTCACATCCACAAAGAATGAAGACTGGTCCACATCATCACCTACTGTGACTGTGATCACGTTGTCTGAAGGAGGTACATCAGATGTTGTGTGCCATACATAAGTCGGCTCACCTGTGAGCTTGCAGTCCTCATCCCACTTGCAGGCGAAGACGATGTACTCGGTCATCGCAAGACACTCGAACTGGCTGTTCACCTGATTTACGTCGCTGTACCACTCGTAGTACTCGCCACGTGTAGTGATGTCCTGATAGTCAAGGAGATCCTGAATGTCCCATTCGATATATGCCTGGAACACAGCCATAGGATCGTCGCCGTGAACGGCTGCATATTCCTCATATGTCGCCTTGTCCATAAGGTTCCAGTAGTAGTTCACACCGTCGTGAGATGGGGTGACTGTGATGTCCATGATGTTATCGGTTTCAGTCACATCCACTGTCAGGGTGATAGGTCCCTCATATGGAGGCTGTGTAGTTGCAGCTGCAGAATACACATCTGTCGTACGTTCTCCCTCAGGGGTGATACCGTAGACATAGATCACATATTCAGAGCTTGTGTCAAGGCCCTTATACTGAAGGTACTCGTAAGAGCCCTTGTTGAGGATGGTCTTCAGGTAGTCCGGTACTGATATATTCTGGTTCTGAGCCTCAAGAGAGAAGTATGACATATCCTCCTGGAAGATCTGCTCGTCAGAAGTCATGGTGTCAAACCACTCCTTGCCTACAACCTGGCCTACCCAAGTAAGGTCAGGAGATGATGTGGTCACCGAGAACGCCACCGAAGTCGACTCTGTACCAAGTACAGTCAGCACTATAGGTGCATCCCACGCAGGCTGAGAGACATTTACTACAACATCTTCAAGTCCCGGATATGAGACAACAAGGTCAGTCGCACGCTCAGCTCCCGTCTCGTTCTTCGAGGCTGACACTTCAATAAGACGAGCCTTCTGAGTGCTCACCTGGAGCCAGTCGGCCTCATAGGAAACAAACACTTCCTGAGGATCTGAAACATTCTGAACCTCGTAAACGATCTTCTGCATAGTACCCTCGGCAGAAAGCACGACCTTGTCTGTCGAGACTTTGAGGACTGGCTCAAGCTGAGGTCCCTCCTCAACGCACGCCACAGCCATAAAGGCAAAGACTGCGGCCATAATATATGATGACAACTTCTTCATATTACTTATAGTCATAGGTTACAGTCCCGCCGATCTGGCAGAGAGCACAGTTTGCAACATCATAATTTCCATTCTCATCTGCAGCGGTCACCATCACGAGGACCTTGCAGTTCTCAGCCACCCATCCTTCCTCGAGAGGCAGGACGAGCACCTTGCCGGCCTTGTCACCCTTAGCAAGTTCACCAAGTTTCTCACCTGCAAAAGACAGCTTTGAAACCTGTCCCGCAGCATACCTGAGAGCATTGTGATGAGTATTGTGCCAAGACTCATACATTCCTGACTGGAGTGCATAGATGTCATCCTCAAGCAACCAAGCTGCAACACGGTAGTTATTCTTCTCGGCCGCCTTGACCTCAACATTCACAATCACATCGTTTCCTGAAATCTCAGCGGCAGCAGCAACACCAGCAGCAGCCACGTCCTTCTTCAGAAGGTCAATCTGAGCCTTGATCTCAGCAAGGTCAGTTCCTGCCGAAACCGAAGTAAGGTTGAAGGTCAACATCGGATAAAGACCAGATATGTTATATGCCATCGAAAGGTCGCGTGCCGCTTCCGAATATGCCGGATCGGCTTCGCCTCCGTTGTATGAATGTGAGGCAACGTGATGATACAGACCATTATATGCCTCGTCCTCAGACAGTTTCTTCAAGCTCTCCATCATTCTCGGACAGTTAGAGCAAGTCGCTCCGGTGTGCTGCACCAGAAGCATTCTGTGTCTGAATGACAGGCTGCCCTCCTGCGGATCGGCAGGAAGCTCAGGAACATCATTTATCGCGGTCACCACCACATCCTCTGACACTTCAAGGCCATATACGGCATAGAATACATATTCGCCTTCGGCCTCTGTCGTGAACACGTTCGACGCAAGAGGAGTCCTTTCATAAGTTATATATATTTCCGCATGCTCTGTGACGTCGTGCTTTGCACCCTTGGCGTCAGTGACCTCTACTGTGAAGGTCACCGCGTCAGCTCCGTCGCTGCGGATCTGGTCTGTGTCGGCAAGAAGAGCGATCTCTCCCGGAATGATTTCTACCGGGCGTTCTTCCGAAGGATTGCCGCAGCAGCACAAGGCTGCCAGCGGCAATATAAAGCTTAAGAATCTTTTAATCATATTAATGTTATCTTGCTATGAACTTCGCCTTACGCGCTGCAGCTGCCTTGAGGTCCTCCTGGAGCTTTTCGCGACGAAGGGCATTGACCTTCTCCATTGCCTGTTCGTGCTTATCCTGGATCTGTGGCTGGCTGAGACGGTTCTCAGGGAGCTTCTTCGAAGCAACCTTGATCTCTTCTGATGCCGGTGCAGACTTCACTTCCACTGACTTGCCAGGCTTCTTCTGTGAGTCGATGAAGTCCTTCACAGGAGATGCACCGTCCTGAGTGAAGAAGAGAACGTCACGATAGAGCTGTGTCACGTTTCCGTCGTAGTCATATGCCATTGCCACCAAAGTCATAGGAGTGTCATACTTCACTACGAAAATGCTTGAGTTATAGGTACATCCGTACTCAAGTCCAGGATAGAAGATCTCATCCGGATAAGTCTCGGTGTCCATAAGGTCATTCTGGTAAATGTCATAGTAGAATGCGCTGCACTTGCCGTCCACTGTAAGCTTGACAGGCATCAACGCATTACCCTCTGTAAGGAGTGGCGCATACTGCTCCTGACCTGCCTTCACAAGCTCGCCAAGGTCATAGTAAGGACCATACTCGAAGTTGAATTTAAGGTCGGCATAAGTCTTCTCAAGTGTAGTGAAAGGCTCGCTGAACACCACTTCTGAGAGGAACTCTGCTGTGTCATAGTCCATTATCACGGCTCCTACCTTGTACTCGGTAGCAGGATAGAGATCCCAGGCATTTGCACTGTCGTCTCCGAGTGAGAGCTCCCATGAAGAGAATGTAGCGACATCACCCTCATAGTAGTACTCAATGGTGTAGTTGAGGTAGTTCTTCACATCCTCAGCTGTAAAATCTGCCGGATAGACAAGCCAATGGTAGAACTGTCCCTTGTCTGAAGGAGTTACTTCGATAAAGGCGAAGTCCACATCTGGCTCGCAGTTGAACTCGAACGTACAGTCAGCCGGATCGCCTGCAGGCAAGGTCATGAAATCCACCCTGTCAAGCTCCGGTGTAGTCATCACACCTGCCTTGTAGCCGAATGCGACGATGGTGTACTCACAGTCAGGACGCATACGTGAGAAGGTCTTGGAGAGGTTTCCTGTAAATGTGTACTCGCTCACGATGTAGTCGTACTTGGTTGTCAGATAGACAAAGATCTCCTCGTCAGTCATGCCCTCGATCTCGCTCTTTCTTACAGGCATAACCACATACGGATCATCTGTAGTTACTGTTGTCACCGCATCTGCAGAAGACTGTGTCACGTTTTCAACTGAAAGGGTGATCTGGTTGTCAGATGCGCTTACGCTCTGGCTTGTGTGCTCGTAAGTAGAGACTGGGCCTGTGAGTCTGCATTGCTCATCCCACTTCACCGCATAGATCACGTATCTTGTGTCAGCCTTGAGCTCGAAATAGCCCCAGTCCATCACGTCTGACTCGTTGTAGATCAGATAGTAGTCCTCCGGTCCTGAGATCATGTCAAGATCGAGAAGCTCGTTCACTGCAGAATCAATTTCCTCTGCCTGGATGGCATCACGGAGGTTACCGCCATGCTTGACCTTCCACTGCTCGAGAGTCTCCCAAGTCTCGATGCCGTAGTAGTACGGAACACCGGTGTGTGAAGGAGTGATGGTGTAGTTAAGGATATAGTCCACTTCCTCTGCTGTGAATGAGAAAGTTATATCGCCTTCATATGGAGGCTCTGTTGTGAACGGTGCAGAAACGATGTCAGTGGTTCGTCTTCCTTCCGTTGTCACTCCATACGCATAAAGCACATAGTCCACAGACGGCTGAAGACCGTCGAATGTGACATTCTCCATAGAGCCCATAGCTGTCATCATCTCAAGGAACTCCACACGGGTCATATCCTGGATGTCTGCAAGGTAATCGAAGTACTCAAGGTCATTTCGGAAAAGTTCGTCATCCGACTCGAAATACTCAAAGCTCTCCTTGTAGGTCACCATAGGAATCCAAGTCAGATCCGGCTCCGAAGTGACGATAGAGAAAGTGACGCTTGTAGCTGTCACACCAGAGACTGTAACTGTCAGAGGATTGATGAAGAACTCCTGAGACACTTCGATCGTTACATCCTCTGCACCCTCATAACTGAGGACTACCTGTGCCTCACGCACCTCGCCTGTCTCATTGATCTCTGCAGAGAAAGTAAGGACTCTGGCCTTGTTAGTGCCTACTGTAAGCCACTCTGCGTCATTGACAACAGAAAGCTTCTGTCCCTCGACAGGGTTGTTGATGAGGTAGGCCACTTCTACAGAAGTACCATCTGACAAAAGGGAAACCTCAGACTTCGCTACCTGGATCTCAGGCACGAGAACTTCCGGTTCCTCCTGCTGAGGTTCCTGAACCTCTTTGCAGGCCGCCAAGCTCCAGATGGCAGCCGCAATCGCTAAAATATAACGTGATATCTTCATTGTATATATTATTTTCCATTAGAGATAGTCATATGAAACAGAGCCGTCGATCGGGCAGTATGTGCAGTTCACGAGGCCATACTCGCCATTACCTGCAACAGCGATGATCATGAGCTTGCAGTTCTCCGCCTTCCACTCAGGATCGAGGTCGAAAGCTGCGATCATATCCTTGCTTGTGCCAGCCTCGACAAGGCCGATGGTCTTTCCATATATACATTCGGCCTTCTCATTGCCGTACATATATCTGAGGCAGTTGCTGTGCATATTCTGCCAAGAAGCTGTCGCTCCGCTCTGAGGAGAATGGATGTTGTCCTCAAGGAGCCACACAGCCACACGGTACTTCGAGTCAACAGCGGACTTGATGCTGACATTCACACGCACGCTGTTGTCCACCACTGCAGATGAAGCTGCGATGCCCGCATCTGCGGTCTCCTTGCTGTGGGCAAGAAGGCTTTCCTTGATCTCTTCCTCGAAGAAGCCATCCTCAGTGGTGAGGTTATATGTAACCATAGGATAGTTCCTGGTGAGATTCATAGCCTTGGAAAGCGTCTGGGCAGCAGAAGAGAAAGCCGCATCAGAAGTGTTATAGGAATGTGACGCCACGTGGTTGTAGATAGTGTTGTACTGCTCATCATCAGCAAGACGCTTGAGGATGTCCATAACCATAGGGCAGTTAGGACATTCATTACCTGTGTGCTGGAGAAGAAGCATTCTGTGATCAAACCTTGTGTTTGCTGCATCAGTGTCGGCAGGAAGCGCAGGAACGCCCTTCACAGCTCTCACTGTCACAGAATTGGAGATGTCAAAGCCACGCATTGCATAGAAAACGTACTCCCCTTCCTCTGTAGTCTTGAAGTCCGGATCGGTTATTGGAGTGTCTTCTCCTTCACAATAGATCTCCACTTCGGAAGTCACATCGTGCTCCTCACCGTGCCTGTCAAGAAGAATGACTGAAAGTTTTGAAGAATATGCTCCATCTGCCTTTATAACCTCCCTTTCTGCATAAAGGGTGATGGCTCCTTCAAGGTCTGACGTATCTTCATTCGGGTCTTGATTGTCATCATTCGGTCCCTCCTGCTCAGTGTTGTCCTTAGGGTTTTCCTGCTCAGGATCGACAGTGCCCTGGCAGGCGTTCATCATCAGCGCTGCAAGCGCCAGAAAAATGAGTTTTTTCATACAAAAAATATATTGATTTAACTGACAAATATAGCGAAAATCTTTGGAATACAGACACTCAAGAGCGGGCAGAAGAAAAACAACGGCAGATTATCCGTAATAAGTAAAATATATAGTATATTTGAAGATTTGCAGGCCATCGATGGCCTCAATCTATGGATATAGGAACGAAAACAATAACTAAACATATGAAGACAGATATCGAAATCGCAAGAAGCGTCAAGATGCGCCGAATCACCGACATTGCCGAAAGCATCGGTATACCTGAAGACAAGATCGACCAGTACGGCCGCTATATGGCCAAGGTTTCCAGGTCACTCATTGATGAAGAGAAGATCGCCAAGAGCAAGCTTATACTGGTCACTGCAATCACAGCCACAAAGGCAGGTATCGGAAAGACTACAGTCTCTGTAGGCCTCGCACTCGGACTCAACAAGATCGGCAAGAATGCCATCGTAGCCCTTCGCGAGCCATCGCTCGGACCTTGCTTCGGAATGAAGGGTGGCGCTGCAGGAGGCGGATATGCACAGGTCATCCCTATGGAGAAGATCAACCTCCACTTCACAGGAGACTTCCACGCCGTGACATCTGCCCATAATATGATCTCCGCCCTGATGGACAACTACATCTACCAGCACCAGGCAGAAGGCTTTGCACTTAAGGAAGTGATCTGGAAACGAGTTCTCGACGTGAACGACCGCTCCCTCAGAAACATCGTGACAGGCCTTGGTCCACGCACAAACGGCCTCACAGCAGAATCAGGCTTTGACATCACTCCGGCATCAGAACTTATGGCCATCCTCTGTCTGTCGACAGACCTCGAGGATATGAGAAGACGTATCGACAACATCCTTCTCGGCTACACGTTCGATGACAAGCCGTTTATGGTCAAGGACCTGGGAGTGACAGGCGCTATCCTTGTGCTTCTCAAGACCGCATTCAAGCCTAACCTTGTACAGACAACAGAAGGCACACCTGCGTTCATCCACGGCGGTCCGTTTGCAAACATCGCCCACGGCTGCAACTCTATAGTTGCTACAAAGACAGCTATGAGCTTCGGTGACTATGTCATCACAGAGGCAGGTTTCGGAGCAGACCTCGGAGCAGAGAAATTCTTCAACATCAAATGCCGCAAGAGCGGACTCAAGCCGGAGCTTACCGTACTCGTAGCAACTCTCAATGGTCTCAAGATGCACGGAGGCACACCTCTGGAGGACATTCAGAAGCCTGACGCAGAGGGCGTGAAGAGAGGTTTCGCAAACCTGGACAGACACATCCAGAATCTCAAGGACTTCGGTCAGTCAGTAGTGGTTTCATTCAATAAATATGCTTCTGACACAGAGGAGGAGATCAACCTCGTGAAAGAGCACTGCGCTCAGCTCGGAGTTCCGTTTGCACTCAACAATGCCTGGGCAGAAGGCGGAGAAGGAGCCAAGGAACTTGCGCAGCTTGTCGTAGACACTATCGAAAACAACCCTTCAGGTCCTGTCAAGTTCACTTACAGCGACGACCAGTGCATTACAGAGAAGATCGAGACTATTGCCAAGAGCCTCTACAGAGCCTCAAGCGTAACTTATTCGGCAGTTGCCAGAAAGAAGATTACTGCAGCAGAAAAGATGGGATTCGGACACTTCCCTGTCTGCATAGCAAAGACACAGTATTCATTCTCTCAGGACCCTAAACTTTATGGTGCTCCAGAAGGTTTCCGTTTCGATATCAAGGATATTGTAATCAATACTGGATCTGAGATGATCGTTGCAATTGCAGGAGATATCATCCGTATGCCAGGACTTCCTAAGGTTCCACAGGCTAATAAGATCGATATCATCAACGGTGTCATTGAAGGTCTCAGCTAATTCAAATATCATCACAATCGAACTCGCTGAGAGATATTATACTAAAACCAAACCACATGATACTATTTAAGCACGGACTAATTTACGACGGAACTGGAGCAGAGCCGTTTATTGGTGATATTCTTGTAGATGATGACAAGATTGTCAATGTAGAAAAATCAATACAGCCTGAAGAAGGATGGGAGATTGTTGATCTTGAAGGACTTTCTGTTTCATCCGGATTCATTGATGCACATTCCCACAATGACTGGTTCGCCATAAAGAATCAGCCTCAAAAGTATTTTGAGCCGTTCATACGTCAGGGAATCACGTCCTTTGTTACAGGTAATTGTGGATTGTCTGCGATTGGATTTGAATCAGAATCCCAGCATGTCGACAAGATTGGAGGAGGACTCTTTACGTATGCAGATACGAC
>CANBDZ010000012.1 GCA_947367375.1 uncultured Bacteroidales bacterium
TGGTTCTACCGAACCAAGTTTGTTTTAATTGTTAAACTTTATAATAATCGTCCGGAACTTTTACCGGACAGCAATGTTTTTGTATTATAAAAGTATGATATTCCCTCTGTGCCTCGTGCAAAATTTAAGGCGATATAACCATCGCATACAATCGGAACAGTATATTGATAGGTATAGATTTCATCGGTTATGGATTTCAAATCCGAACGCAAATGTCCAGGAATTACATTTTCGTAGTCAATTCTCGTTGAGTATATAGGTTTCCCGTTTTCACCATTGAACAAGTATATTATATCTTCTTTAAATGATGAATAGACGACATCTGATCCTGAGTAAGAAAGATAATTTCTGAAACATAAAGCATCTTCTTCGCCTTTCTTATATTCAAACATACGACTCTGAACATTGAGTTGAGAATCAGTAAAAAACAATCTATACCGATTCCTTGCTTCGGTCTTTGTATTACCACTCATCGGAGCATAGGCAAAAACGAACCCTCCATTAGTCAACACAGCAAAATCCCAAACCTTGAAAGGGATTTGCAACTCATACAGAAACTCAAAATTATGATTATCATAAACAAGAACCTTGTTTACATAATTATCCAATATATATACATACCTCTGATCAACTGCAAATTTTCTGATTTGCACATACTCTCCAGGACCACGTCCATGACGATCAATCACACCTGTCAATTCACCGTTCATATCATACACAAAGACACGGTTGGCTTTATAATCACCTAGGAAGATTCGGTTGTCCTTAATGAAAACATTATCGACATTTCCGACTATGTACTTCTCAGTTGGTTTAAGCACTAGATAATCTACATCGCTCACATAATGCGATATAGAGGTCTCTATTACATTTTCACAAAAACTGATTACCTTATCAGGCTCTGTCGTATGTGATCTCTGGCAAGCGACAAGTATTAGGCTACATAATAGATAGATTCCGAGCCAACGCATACGGCAATTTATTTATGATTAGTGCATATGGTTGGATTGCATCCGTTGTTACTATTACGGTCACATACTTCTATTAGATTTACGCAATTGGTTGCCAGATAGCCATACTTATAGAATAGCTGACCACAAGTTTCGAGATGATGCCCCAAAGGACGAGACTGGTCAGGACTCTCAGTATCTGCAAGCGCCTCAACATTATCTTCAAACAATGTGCTGAGAGAATCATCGTTACTGACTATAAATAATGTTGTAGCGGCAAATATAGCCGCAACTGCGGTAGAAATGAGAATTTTCTTCATAGAATTACAGGATTACTTGGTAATAATGTTTGAATGATTAAGAACTTTCTCAAAAAGTTCATATAATTTGTCACTTGCTAGTGGATTCCCGACAAAGGCAGGACGGCTATCTGGAGAAACATAAAATTTATGAAAGCGTAAATCCGAGGGTATTGAGGAATTGCGCTTGCGGAACGAGCCATTTACATCCAAATAAATCGGGGCAGGAGAGTTTGTCAGCATCAGTTGAAGTCTAACTTCTTTAAGATCATCCATACGAGGAGAGAATATCGTCAAGACGGTAAATCCGCTGGTGTCCGCCATCTCGTACAGAGGATAGTTTTCCGCCAGATGCCCAATACGACAAGAAGAACAATCAAGGGAATCATAATAGATAATGAACATGCTTCCCTTAATAGAGTCCCGATCAATCGCCTTCACCTCATGTCCGCAGATACATTCTAAATCGTCAGGTATCACTATATCAGTCTTCATGAAATCCATCATCATAGTCCTTACTTTCTGACGTTCTGTACAAGAAGCCATAGCCAGACATATAATTATCACCCCTAAGAATAAAAAACGGTGCTTCATATCAGGATCCAAGCTGCGAGACTACAAAGAAAATTCTCCAATGTATGTATCAAAGTTATCTAACTCAAACTCAACAATATATTCTCCAGAAGTCAGTATGCTCCTGATATCAATAACAACATTCATGTTCGAAGCATCAAAAAAATTCTGAACTTGACCTCCATTAGAAGTATTGTATACAGTTACCGTTACACCTCCAGAAACTCCATAGAAGAAAACGTTTACATGCCCATTAGAATAGTAAGCTTCAATTTCTGGCGTAAGACTTCTATGAAAATCCTGAGGCCCTTTTGTTACAACGATTGGAACTATAGTCGTTGTCTCTTTCTTATTGTCATCGTTTGTATCAACTGCCGCGCAATTCAAAAGACTAGTAAATAGAAGTAATAGCGTAAATACGAGATGTTTTGAAAAATTATTCATATGCCTTAGTGTTAGGAATTATTTTGCAAAGTTACTGGCATTCTTAATATTGGCACAGAAAATTGGCACAAAAACGTCTTACAATTCACATAGATAAATAAGTATAAATCAATAAATTACGCCTTGTGTTAAATTCCAAAATCTAACACAAGGCGCACACCAATCATAAGGCATTAATTATCAAATAGTTACCCCCCCCCGTAACTATTTTCGCTGTAAGACCGCCAAGTAAATCTTTATATTCAATAAGTTACATAAAATATGCGAGTATCTTAGTAGAAATTTGAGGATCAATTGCTTGGATTTCGTTTTTCAAACGAGACTTTCTTACATATATATTACCAGTAGAGTCTCCGGTAAATACACTTATAGCCTTAGCAGAGAAACCAGCTAACAGGAAACAAAGTAGCCTGAAGTCCATCTCAGACAAATGCGGAAGTTCGGATCTCAAAGTTTTCATGACTCCATCCAAATGCAAATTGAGAATACCTTCTAACTCGCGAAGAAATCTTTTATCTGTACTGAATCGTTCAATCTCAATTTTCACCTGCTTATATATGGCGTCCTTATCCTTACCACATCCATGTGTCTCATAGTATACACTACACATTTTATCCAGGAACTTATATTGCTTTGAAAATAACTCTGCAATAGACTCTTCCATACTACGGATATCACTATCTTTCCTATCAATGTCTGTTATCATAACAGCAGCTTCGGCTACTCTTTTATCTATATCATTTTTTAATCCCGCAACTTGATCTATATAACGCTCAATCTCATGATTCTTATTTTCGATCTTTCTCTTAAAAGAAATGATTATAAAGCATATAATGAGTATCAGTAAAGAAATAAGTAAGATTGCAATAGTATACCTACTTCGTGCTTTCAAATCAGTATAGGAGGCTTTTGTCTTGAAATAATCTGCCTGAATGTAATGTAAAGGTTGTTGTAAAGCAGCCCTGACTAACGAATCCTGAATAGCAAGGAGCTTCTCATGTGATGCGAGAGCGTTATTATCTTGCCCCATTAATTTATATACTATATATTCTTGGTGATATATCGTTGCGGTATCAGTTGCGGAAACAGCAGCAGCCCAAGCATTATCAAAAGTTTGCTGTATCCTATTGAATCTATTATCCCTGGCATATTTATATGCAAGAGACAAATTCCTATTTACAGAATCAGAATAATAGACTGCATACTTACTATCTAACAAGTGACTTAGCGATTGGAAATCCCCTATTGCTTCGTACAACATACACAATAAGTCACAAGCATATCCTGTAAGGGAAAAGTTGCCTGATCGATATAGCCATTCCATTGCATCTTTTATAAGAGGTTCAGCAGCTTCATATTTACACATACGTAAATATAAATGTCCTACATCAAGGGTCGTATAGTACTGGTGAGGCAAGCTGCCGGCTCTATCATAATAATAAGAGGCTTTTTCATAAGCAGATAATGCTCCCGAAAAATCCATTTGATATTCATAAAGCTTTCCAAAATGAGCGTAAAGTAGTCCCTTCTGTAATTCATTATCAGAATAATCAATTAACTGCTCCGCATCTAGATAAGACATTATTGATTCTGTATACCTTCCAGCATTCTGTCGGATACGTCCAAGGTAATAATAAGCCCTAAATAACTTTTCCTTATCCTTTCTTTTAGAATAATAGTTAACGACTGAAAGCATTACAGAATCCTCAGTCTCATCAATAAAGCACTTGTCTTTAGCTTGAGCCAAAAGAAGATTATAATGATTCCTATTAGAATTACCACGTAACAAATCCACACTTATATCTTGCAATACAAGCAATGCACTATCAGGCGATTCATTGATATAAGTCTCTATCGAATCAAGTTTGGCAGATACCCCACCAGTTCTACAAGATTGGAGGGACAGAATACATGCGATAGCAAAAATAAAATGTTTCATAGTTATCAGCCGTATTGCGTTAGCAATGCAAATTATACTATTAATAGTAACGTACTGAATCGGTCTAGCGTTTTTGTGATAATAAGCAATCTGACTATTCACAAAATTGCTTGATGACTCACCATTTATATGCAAAGTTACTGTTCAATTCTTTCAAATCCAAATTACCAGTCTTTCATAGAATTAAGGCCCTCTCCTGATTATCAATGAGATATAAAAGTGTAATAAAGAAAAATCTTTCAAGTGTTTGGCAAAGTCTCATATTGCAATTTTATAACCTCGATTCCATCACTTTTGTGTCATCAATTCAGAGTATTTGATCATTGGTATATAGACACGAGTCTGCCGGATACAAAGAACAAGAGAAGTAAAGCCAGGATATCTCTCAAACGGTCGAACCCAACTGATTTTTGATGCAAAATAATAAAACAGTCCTCTAAGGACGAGTCATTCCTGAATACAAAGGAGCTTGAAGGTTCCGGCTATCTTCTGTATGGTATACATACCTTCATAGCTGGCTCCTAATGATGGAATCTTGACTACAACCCCTCCAAAGTTCTTCCTTTCTATCTGAACAGGAATCCTTTTCGCGCTTTGATCCGGACAATCAACAGTAGGATTATCACCATACAGATGAAAGACAAGAGTGAGCTTGGCCCCTGCACATTCAGCTTGCCATTCCATTTACCAGTCTGAACTGTTGCCTGGAATGTGAATAGAGCCATTGCGGCAAGGAAGGTCAATAGATATTTCATGTCATAAAGGTTGGATATTCGGTAGAGATATACAGCAGCTCCCTTGTCTTGGGAACTTTGTCCACGGAAAGGCCGGATTTTATGGACAAGAGGTGAAAAAACAGAGGCTTGTCCACAGAAAGGCCGGTTTTTATGGATAAGCGGACCGGGCAAGAGGCTGGACAAGGGAAAGAGGCTGGACAAGGGAAAGAGGCTGGACAAGGGAAAGAGCGGGATTCGACTGACTGCATAAACGAAAAAACCTCAATAGAATTGCTTCTACTGAGGTTTTCTGTGGTGCCACCGGGAATCGAACCAGGGACACAAGGATTTTCAGTCCTTTGCTCTACCAACTGAGCTATGGCACCAGATTTTGTTTAGAACTACCCTTTCTTTCGATTGGGATTGCAAAGGTAGGCATTTTTTCTTAACCTGCAAATTTTTCTGCAAAAAAATATTGAAAATTTTGTGTTTTTGTGCGTTTTGAAAGGTTTTGGAGGGTTTTCCGGGGTTTTATGGGCGTAATTTGGAGAGATTTGGTATCTTCGCAGAATTATGAACAGGGCTTTCTACATATCAGTCATTCTTCCGCTCAAGCTTGAGTGGGAGCCTTGCTATTCGCTGCAGTCAGGAATGGACAGCAGTGATGTGAAGGCCGGTGACCGCGTGAAGGTGCAGTTTGCAGGGAAGGTTTATTCTGGAGTTGTGAGCAAGGTCGGTGTGAAGCCGGAGACAGATCCGTCGAAGATCAAGCCTATCATATGCGTAGAGGAAGGCCTGGAGCCGGTCCTTGAGGAGGAAATGGAGCTATGGAGACAGGTTGCCGGCTACTACCTCTGCAGCATCGGGGAAGTCTACAAGGCCGCCTACCCTATCGGCAAGATCAATCTTGAGGAAGCTCGTGCTGCTGCTTTAGAAAAGGCGCGCAAGAGCAGGGAGAAACTGCTTGAGAATATGAGGGGCAAGGTTGCGAAGATCCAGGACAGGCTCGAAAAGAAGCTTGCACTCGCTGCGAAGGCAAAGGAGGGCACAAAGACGAAGCTTCGCAATACCGAAGATGCCGAACGTATAAGGCAGGAGCTCGAAACCGCACGAGAGGTGCTGAAGCAGGCTGAAGCCCTATATAGCAACAGGGCCGCAAAGACCGGAGCATCACTCGAAGACCTGCCGTGGACAAAGATAAAGCTCAGCCCGGCTCAGGATAAGGCATATAAGTCCGTACGCGACGGATTCGCCGCTGGAAGACCGGTCCTACTGAACGGAGTCACAGGCTCGGGAAAGACAGAAATATATATAAAGCTGGCGCAGGAGGCCCTCAAGAGCGGAAAGAATGTACTATATATGGTACCGGAAATCGCTTTGAGCAGGCAACTCGAAGAACGTCTACAGACCCACTTTGGAGATAGGTTGCTGACCTTCCATTCCGGTGAGACAGCTGCCAGCAAAAGAAACACAGCTGAAACAATCAGATCATTCAAGGGATCTGACAACAATTACATAGTGCTCGGAACACGTTCATCGCTGTTCCTGCCACATCACACATTGGGACTTATCATTGTGGATGAAGAGCACGACAGTTCCTACAAACAGGACTCCCCTGCTCCGAGATACAACGGCAGGGACACAGCCCTGATGCTGTCCGTCATCCAGAAATGCGGAATCATCCTCGGCTCCGCAACCCCTTCACTTGAAGAGCTTTACAACTGCAGATACGGCAAACATCACCTTGTAGAACTCCAGGAAAGATACCACGGCTCACAAGAGTCGGACATCGAAATCATAGACACCAAAGCAGAGCGTCGCAAACGCGGAATGGTGGGCAATTTCTCACGCAAGCTGATCGACCACATCCAGAGCACAATAGACAACGGAGGACAGGTCATGATCCTGCGTTCACGCCGTTCGTGGGCCCCGGCCCTCCAGTGCGAGGAATGTGGGGAAATCCCGAAATGTCCTCACTGCAACGTCAGCCTCAGCTTTCACAAGTACGGCCAGGAAGGCAGCATGACCTGCCATTACTGTGGCCACAAGACTGTATTCACAGGACGATGCAGCAAGTGCGGCGGAGCGCTGAAAAGCCTCGGCGCAGGTACGCAGAGGATTGAAGAGGAAACTGCCGCAATCTTCCCTAATGCCAGAATTGCACGTCTGGACAGTGACACAGCCCAGAGCAAGACATTCGAGACAAAGACCATCAAAGACTTCAGCAAAGGAGAGATCGACATCCTCATCGGCACACAGATGCTGTCGAAGGGATTCGACTTCAGCAATCTCCATCTTGTTGCCGTCATATCAGCCGACACCCTCCTTGGACTCCAGGATTTCAGAGCAGACGAAAAAGCCCTCCAACTCCTCGAGCAGTTCCGCGGAAGAAGCGGCCGCAGAGGCGAGAAAGGTCTGTTTGTCATCCAGACATCACAGCCGGAACATCCTATATATCAACGCATTCAGAAAAACGAAGCCGTTCATTTCAACGACAGCCTCCTGCTCGAGCGTGAAACCTTCAATTTCCCGCCATATTCAAGAATCATCGAGATCGACATAAGGGACAGATATGCGGACAGGGCCGAAAGAATGGCCGGCAAACTCGCAGATATGCTGACGAAAAGATTCGGAATGGCATTCAGCGGACCTTACACACCTGCGGTGGACAAGATCGCGGATGAACATATACGTGCAATGAGGATAAGCCTGAAAAAGGACAAAAAACTCGTTTCAGGCAAGAAGGATATTATGGAAATTGTGCAGAAATTCGAGAAGGCCAACAAGTACAGCGGGCATATTATCCTCAATGTCGACCCTTCATAAAGTACCTTTACGGCACCATCACATTAAGCTGATCCTCAAGGACTTTGAATCTTGCGGGCACGCGACCTACAACTTCACCGTCAACTTCAAGAGGCTCCCTGTCGGCCTGTCCCGAAGGAAGCACGACAACTTCAGCTCCACGTGCGAGGGTAAGCTGCTTCACGGTGTGGAAGGTACCCGTAAAGAGGGTTATCACCTTTCTGGCGATGATCGACATAGGAATATCCGGAATTATAGTCACATCGATCAAGCCGTCATCCGGCACAGCGAGAGGCGTCTGCCTCATGCCGCCACCTGAATATTTTCCTGTTCCGAAAGCCATCGAAAGATACTTTCCGTCGAATACGGTCTGACCGTCACATATCACCTTAGCCGCAACCGGCACGCGATGTCTGATGCAATAGAACAATGCACTGACATATAACTTTTTACCCCTATATCCCTGCTTCTTTTTGCGGTTTACGATCTCGCAGACACGAGCATCCAGACCGATGCCGGCGATGTTCGCCATATACTTGGTCTTTGTCTCGACGCCCGAAGAATTCAGAAGCGACACCTTCACCATGTCCTGACGCGCCACGCGGCCCTCTTTTAGGAGGCGTACAGCCGACCTTATATTCTTTGATATGCCGAAAGTCCTGACCCAGTCATTTCCTGATCCAAGAGGAATAACCGCTAAAGTAAACCCACTGAGTTTCACCGAATTATCATCAGAATATCCTGCGATTCCGTTGATAATGTCGTGGACGGTGCCGTCACCTCCTACAGCCACAAATCTGCGGAAACCCTCAGCGCAGGCCTTGCGGGCCAACTCTGTCGCATTGTACTCTCCTCCGGTGTACCTCGCTTCGTAAGCTATACCTTCCGCTTCCATATACGCGGCTGATCTTTTCCAGATGGACCCCGCCTTTTGGGATGCGGCAAAGACATTCACTATGACGAGCCATCTTTCTTTGATTTCAGACACTTCCATTAAGTCAAGATTTGTGGGGTTAAAAGTTATCAACAAAAGTAGCAATTTCAGCCAAGGTATGAAATAATTTTTGTAAATTTGCGTGATTTATGTCTTTATGAAAAGAATATGGGAAAAGTAATCGCAATAGCAAATCAGAAAGGTGGAGTAGGAAAGACTACTACCGCCATCAACCTTGCCGCTTCGCTGGCTGTCCTGGAGAAAAAGGTACTCATCATTGATGCCGATCCCCAGGCCAACACTACTTCTGGTCTTAACTTCTCCCCTGAAAGCGATCAAAAGAGAACCTTATACGAAGTGATGATGGGAGCAGCAGGCATCGAGGGAGGAATAGGCATCCAGGATGCGCTCATCCAGACCGAGATTGCAGGCCTGCATATGGTACCGTCACACATCAACCTTGTAGGAGCTGAAATCGAGCTCCTCGACAACGAAAACAGAGAATCAGCGCTGAATACTGCCCTGGCCCCTGTAAAGGATGACTATGACTTCATCATCATAGACTGTTCTCCTTCACTCGGACTCATCACAGTGAACTGCCTTACAGCAGCTGATTCGGTAATCATCCCCGTACAGCCTGAATTCTTCGCGCTTGAAGGACTTGGAAAGCTCCTTCAGACCATCAGGATCGTGCAGAACGGAGTGAACCCAGACCTTACGATAGAGGGATTCGTAGTCACAATGTTCGATGGTAGAACAAAAGTGCACAACCAGGTCCTCACAGAGCTTCGCGAGCACTTCAAGGACATGGTGTTCAACACTATCATACAGAGAAACATCCGACTCAGCGAAGCTCCTTCACACGGAAAGCCTATCATCCTGTATGACGTGATCTGCAACGGAACGACCAACTACCTCAACCTTGCGAAGGAAGTACTCGAAAGAAACGGGCTCACAGTGGAATAAGACAGTAATAACAGAAAAACAGACCGACAGATATGGCTAAACAGCAAAGAGGATTAGGTAAAGGCATCGGAGCGCTTCTGGGCGATCCGGGATTTTCACCTGTAAGACAGCCGGTAGGATATGTAAACAAAGGAGTCGTGAGCCAGGCAACATCGGTTCAGGTTCAGGACACTGCCGACATCCTCAGGATCCCTGTGGATATGATCGAACCTAACCCTTATCAGCCACGTATGAGCTTTGGCCAGGAGGCACTCGAGGAACTCGCAGAGTCGATCCAGGCGCTCGGACTCATCCAGCCGATAACAGTAAGAAGAATAGCTGACGGACGCTATCAGATTATTAGCGGAGAGCGCCGATTCAGAGCATGCAGACTCTCGGGCATGGATATGATCCCGGCATACATCAGGGACACCACAGACCAGGGAATGCTGGAGATGGCCATCGTCGAGAACATCCAGAGAGAGAATCTCGACCCTATCGAGATAGCGATGAGCTACCAGAGACTCATCGAGGAATGCGCCCTGACACAGGAACAGATGGCTGTAAGAGTAGGTAAGAAGCGCGCTTCAATCACCAACTATCTCCGCCTTTTGAAGCTTCCTGCAAAGATACAGCACGACCTCAAGGTAGGTCTTCTCAGCGTAGGTCACGCAAAAGTCCTTCTCGGAGTGGAAGACCGCAAGCTTCAGGAGTACCTCTGCGACCTCGTCATCAAGGATGACATGTCAGTGAGACAACTCGAGGACAAGATCCGCAAGATGACAGAGCAGAAGCAGCAGGAAGACTCTCCGACTCAGGATCTTCCGGACGAGTACTTCAAGGTGCTGGAAATCGTCGGCAAGTATTTTGAAAACAACATCAGCCTCAAGCGCTCAGGTACAGGCAAGGGCACAATGACCATCCACTTCGGCTCAGACGAAGAAGTCGGCAGATTCCTCAAGGCGCTTGAAGATGCCAAGATATAAGCCGCAGAGACAGCAGATGCAGAAAAGAATCATCAGATATATATTTACAGTTATCCTCTTCCTTACAGGGTTTGCTATCCAAAGTAAAGCCCAGTTCAAGGAGGAGGCTTTCAAGCAGACCTATAACAACGTAGACTCCACAGCAAGAGCCGACACTGCAGACAAGCTCTTCTCGTTCAAGGAGTTCAAGGCCGGCCTTACCCATAAGGACAAGATGAAGATCGGAACGATGTTCATCGGTTCAGTGGCAATGCCGGGAACAGCTCAGATCTACAACAAGGACTATTGGAAGCTCCCTGTCATCTACGGAGGTATAGGAGCACTTGCCGGAACAGGTGGCTACTACCTCCACAAGTACAATGTGACTCAGAAACGTTATGACGCATGGAGTGCAGATAAGACTGCCTTTGAAGAAATTCACAACATAGAATACCCGTTTGAAGCTCCTGCGCTTGACCTCAAGTCAAAACAGACCGGAACCTGGCTTATGGCAGGAGCCGGACTGATCTATTGGGCGTCATTGCTGGACGGAGTCGTGAACTACGAATCCGACACCGAGCCGCTTCCGGGAAGGGCGACTCTCTATTCAGCACTTCTTCCGGGACTGGGACAGATCTACAACGGTGAGTACTTCAAGCTTCCGATCTATTGGGGAGGACTTATGGTTTCGGTACACTGCACGATGAACTTCAACAGGAACTACATGAGGTTCAAGCGGATACACAACGAAGCTACAACCGATCCGAACTATAGTCAGGGCATTTCCGGAGAGACAGCAAAGTGGTACCGAGACGTGTACAGAAGATATCGAGACTATTCCATCGTAGCCACTGCAGCAGTCTACCTTCTCCAGGTCATCGATGCAAACGTATTTGCATACATGCATGACTTTGAAGTGACGGAAGACCTCACAATGCACGTAGAGCCTGCATTGATTTCACCATACAACGCCTACGCGATAAACACACCGTCGATGGGTGCCAACAACGCATTCGGAATGAGAGTAGGATTTACATTCTGATGCAGAGATTTAAATGAATATGAAGAAAATATTTATACTCACAGTCGCAGCTGCGACTGTTTTTCTTGCCTCAACAACAGCTCAGGCAGCAGAGAACACAAACAGGGATATACTCAAGTTCCTCAAGAAACGTACGACGCTCAAAGAGGAAAACAGACAGCTCAAGGAGAAGCTTGATTCTATGAAGCAGGAGATAGACCTGTACCGTGCAGAGCTGGCCTACTCAGACAGCGTAGCAAATGAAATGATGGGCGGGATCTACTATGAAGGTGAAGACAGCACATCGACATACATCGCCCCAGAGGATTACACAGCCGAGATTTCCGACAGCCTCCTCAACATCTGGTATGCACATCAGATGGCTACAGAATCAGACATCGAGGAGTATGATATGGACTCAGTACGTTTTCAGTCTAACGTACCTGACGAAGTGTACATCGAGAGACTCAAGCAGATGAACTCGTTCATAACGCTCCCTTACAACGAGATCGTAAAGAACTACATCATCCTCTATTCTGAGAAGATGCCGACCAAGATGGCTCACATGCTCGGCCTCAGCAAGTACTATATGCCTATCTTCGAGGAGACATTAAATAAGTATGACATGCCGGAAGAACTCAAGGCTATGGCTGTCATTGAATCTGCCCTTAATCCTGTCGCAGTGTCAAGGGCCGGAGCAAAAGGTATGTGGCAGTTCATGTATGCCACCGCAAAGATGTACGGCCTTCATATCGACTCGTTTGTGGATGAGCGTCTCGATCCGGTAAAGTCAGCTGACGCTGCAGCAAGATATATGATGGATGCCTACAAGATCTTCGGAGACTGGAGCCTTGCCATCGCTTCATACAACTGCGGTGCGGGTAATGTAAACAAGGCAATCAGAAGAAGCGGCGGCAGCAGAGCCTTCTGGGACATCTGGCCATACCTCCCTCGTGAGACACGAGGCTATGTGCCTGCATTTGTCGGAGCTCTTTACGCAATGCACTACCATAAGGAGCACGGCATCAAGCCTGAGGCTGTAGAAATGCCAGTGCAGGTAGACACATTCAAGATCAACAAGCAGCTGCACCTGAAGCAGGTATCAGACCTTACAGGAGCTCCTCTCGAAGAGCTTAAGAACCTCAACCCTCAGTACCGTCATGAAATCATCCCGGGAACAAGCCGTGAGTATATCCTTAGACTTCCGTACAACTACACAAATGCCTTCATTGAGCAGGAGGACTCCATCTATCGCCACAAGGTGGATGAGTACCTCAACCCTACTACCCTCAAGAAAATCCAGGATGGGGGCGACGGAGAAAGAATCGTTTACCGTGTGAAGAGCGGAGACTATCTCGGAAGGATTGCAACTAACCACAGATGTACAGTTGCGCAGATCAAGAAATGGAACAATCTCAAGAGCAATGACATACGTGTAGGACAGAGACTTGTAATCTACAGAGGAGGCAGGGCACCGGCTTCAACATCGTCAAGCGCTTCTTCAAGTTCATCATCTGCAAGTACATCGACAAGCTCTGGAACCACAACATCAGGAACTTCCACTTACACAGTCAAGAGCGGAGACACCCTGTCAGGCATTGCTAGCAGACACGGCATCACAGTAGCTGAGTTGAAAGCCTTGAACGGTCTTACCAGCAACAACATCAAGATCGGCCAAAAACTGAAAGTGAAGGCTACAGCCAGCCAGTCAGCTCCTGCAGCTGCACAGTCAGGCAACCACACAACATATGTAGTCAAGAGCGGCGACTCATTCTACAGCATAGCCAAGAACTATCCTGGAGTAAGCGCACAGAACATTATGGACTTCAACGGTCTTACCAGTTCAAGCCTCAAACCGGGAATGACGCTCAAGATTCCAGCTATGTAATTGTCAAAACTCTGACATAACCTGCAATTTAAGTTCGGCTCTGCCGGACTTTTTGCTTTTCATAAAGGGATACGATGTAAGCGAAGCCCTTCCATATATGCGTATATAACGGGAGCAGCACCAACCTACATTCAGGGCACCCCACAATCCCCTGCCGTAATATGCAGGGATATTGAATGCGCCCGGGGCATCCCTTTCATACACATAGATCCTGTCGTCCCAATCATCTATCCGGAACATACCATATCGTATATATATGGATATATCTTCAGCCTTATGGCCGGTTTCTGCATATCCAAGAAAGGCATAACTATCGGACTTGACCATGTCTGCTCTAATGGTTGCGGTCCATTTCTCATATGTATATATAAAGGTTGCACGTGCTTCCGCACGCGATGGAATTCCCCAGGACCTGAGACGTTCTGAAAAGCGAAGCCTAAGTTCCAAGGCCTTGCTTAAAGTCATATTCCATTCTGCTCTCAGCTTTGCCTGAAGGCTGGATCTGGTGTCGTCTCCGGCCTTTGCTGTCGGGAAATATGCAGCGTCCAGAGACAGGGCACCTCTGGTTAACTCACCACTCAATGAGACTCCATACTCATTAGTGCACTTTGTCGTGCTTGCTGCCGCCGCACTCCTTGCAGATAAGTAGGAAGAAGGATAATAGCGGAGCAGAGCAGCCATGCGTACATCCTCGCTTACAGGATACACAGTGCCTGCAAGTGCGGCGGCACATCTGTTCACCCAGTCATAGGACGCCTCAGCGAAAATGTCAGTTCCTTGCAGGCACACTGCAGCATCGAGGGATGTCTTCATGTCTGGTATGGACAAGTCAGCCTCAGAAGACCTGAAATCCGTATAATGCGTAAGGGAAAACACACCTTTGCGACGGATCCATGCGACATTCAAGGCTGGCATTAAACTATGTCCATCACGCTCAGGGCGGGCTGCAAAAATTGTTGAGAACTTGAGACGTTTAATAGTAAAGTCCAGTGCTGCACCCCTTAAAGAATAATTACCCGTATAGGAGGAAGATACAGATATCCCTGATGTCCTCTTAAGAAAAGAAGACGGTGAAGACAGACCGCTTAGGCTCATTCCGTTCCATAAGGCAAGGCCTTGTCCGAAACGTGCATTGAAATCCCCCAGCACAAGCTTTCCAGGGATCTTTCTGAAATCATAGGAAACATAACCGGAGAAAGCGTCCGGAAGTAGTCCGGCAGCCTGAGAGGTACGGGAAAACGCTCCTCCGGCAGAGAACTGCCTTGCTGCTTTCAGCTTGAATTTCATTCCGTATGTCGGTTCTCCGGAACTTTTCCACCCGGTCTTCACATCTACAGAACCTTGAAAGTAATTTCGCTCATCATAAGCAGAGAGATCACGGCCGGAAAGATCTATAAAAGGACGTATCTTTTCAACGACTGCCTTACCGTAACCATCCACTGAAGCCAGTTCCACGAAAGACATCACATCACCGTGTCTTTTCCTGTAATCCGTTAACGAAGCTACCTGGTATGGAGTCAGGAGCCCACTTGCTGACAAGGTGGCCGGAGAGACAAGATTGATTTCAAGAGGTCTGGATAAGTAAGCTCCAAGATGTTCAACTTCGTATGAATCAAGGTCCTCCGCTGAAGACACACCATAGAAAAGAAGTATCTTTTCCATCTCCTCCACACTCTGGGACAGCCCAGTTATTGCACGGCCTGCAAAAATGGCCGCAAGTACAATCTTCCTCCACATGCCGCCAAAAGTATCGGATATTCTTAAAATTCTTGTTGTTTTTGAGCAAAACAACAAATGATTTTTCTTTTTTTTAAAGGTTTTATGTTACATTTGTGAGTTATATAAAACTAACCATAATGAGCAAAATCACTCTACACGACAAGACTTTCAAGAAAGCCATCCCATACGAGGAAATATCTAAGGCCATTGACGGTGTCGCAGAAAAGATAAATGCAGACTTTGAAGGCTGCGAAGACATCCCTGTCTTACTGTGCGTCCTCAACGGATCGATAATGTTTATGGGAGAGCTCATGCAGAGGCTCAGATTCAATTGTCAGATAGTTTCTACCAAGCTCACATCCTATGAAGGCACAAGCACAACAGGACGAGTGAAGCAGGCCATGGGTCTTACTGCCGACATCACAGGTCGTCGCGTGATCATAGTTGAAGACATCGTGGACAGCGGCAACACCATCGTCGAGCTCAAGGAGATCCTTAAAGAAAAAGGAGCCGCAGAGTCGTACATCTGCACTCTTCTTTTCAAGCCAGAAGCGTACAAGAAAGACATCAAGATCGACTATGTAGCGATGGAGACACCTAATGACTTCATCGTAGGCTTCGGTCTTGACTACGACGAGCTCGGACGCAATTATAAAGACATTTATGTTTTAGATGCATAACACATCCTCTAAAAGGTATATATGAAATATTTTATCCTATTCGGCCCTCCAGGTGCGGGCAAAGGCACACAGGCCACAGCAATGGTTGAGAAATACAACCTTCACCACATTTCAACAGGAGCGCTTCTCCGCAAGGAGATTGCCGCAGGCACAGAACTCGGGCTTCAGGCAAAGGCCCTGATCGAGAACGGATGCCTTGTACCAGACGAAGTTGTAGAAGGAATGATTGAAAACGAATTCAAGACAGTCACAGGAGTTGACGGATTCCTTCTTGACGGTTTCCCACGCACAATCCCTCAGGCAGAAGCTCTTGACGCAATCCTTGCCAAGACTTCAGAGACAGTGACTGCAACAGTGTCTATTATGATTCCTGACCAGATGATTATGGACCGCATCAAGGGACGCGCACTCAAGGAAGGCCGCGCAGACGATGCAAGCGAGGAGATCATCAACACAAGAATCGTCACTTACCACAACCAGACCGAGCCTCTCATCGAGTACTACACCAAGGCTGGAAGATACAACGAGATCGACGGAGTCGGCACAATCGAAGAAGTGCAGGAGCGCATATTCGAGGTAATGGACAGACTCTAAAGATACATGATGGATGACTGATCGGTCGCAAGACTATAGTCATCCATCATTTTTATATAGAACTTACCATTTTCAGATCTGTACAAACTATGAAACGATTTGCACTCATTCTTTTGCTTGCAATCGCGGCATCTTGCAGCAAAACTCCACTTCAGGTAATTCCTGACGAATTCGTCGGCACATTCAGAGGATACCATTTCTACAAAGAGAACAGTGGCAACAATAATTTTCTCGTGCAGACTGATGCCATCAAATTTGAAATCCGACCAGATGGCACATACACCGGTACCACATTCTATGTCAATCCCAGTTTAGGGCTAGTCATTCCTGAAGATGGGCTATTCAGAATAACATCAGAAAATGACGGTACAGTCAAAGTGGTCAATGACAGTATAAGTTTCAGCTCGCACTATAACAATCAGGCTTTCAAGGTACAGATTCAGACAGGTATGTACCACGAGTTTGAGAATGAACGCTACTTTATGTTGCTCAAAAAAGATGACTTTGCTTATTAAATCATATCATAAACCGACCCAGAAACAGCGATAAACTCCTAAATTACAATATCATGAAACGCCATTTATTATTTGCAGTTATGACAGCTTTGACATTATCACTTGCATCTTGCGGTCCTGAAGCGCCTAAGAATCTTGTTCTATATTATTCACAGACAGGTGCAACAGAGGCAGTAGCACAGGAGATCCAGTCCCTCATCGGAGCAGACATCGAGTCTATCGAGATCCAGAATCCTTATTCCGGAACATACGGTGAAACAATTGCAAGAGTGAGCCAGGAGAGAGAGAATGGAACACTCCCTGAAGTACTTCCATTGAAATCAGATCTTTCAAAGTACGATGTCATTTTCCTGGGTTACCCGATCTGGTTCGGCACTTATGCTCCACCTATCGCCTCATTGGTAAAGGAGTACGACTTTGCAGGCAAGAAGATTGTCACATTCTGCACATTCGGAAGTGGCGGAGTGGAGCCGGCAGCAAAAGACCTGACAGCAGCTCTTCCAAAGGCGGCCATCGCAGAAAATCATTACGGCATCCGCAATGCACGCATTAAATCTGCAGCTAAAGAGGTAAGAAGATTCCTCATTGAAAATGGTTATGCAGAAGGCGAACTTGAGGCCCTCCCTGGCTACTCTGAGATGAGACCGGTAACAGAAGAAGAGAAGCAGATCTTCGACGCAGCATGCGGCAATTATCAGTTCCCTCTCGGCACACCGGTTCTCGCTGGCAAGAGAGGCACTTCTGAAGGAGTTGACTACATCTACGAGGTAGACAGCAACGGTGCAACCACTACAATATATGTAACAGTACCAGAGGGTTCAGCCCCAGAATTCACAAGAGTAGTAAGATAATCGGCATTCATCATTCACATAGTCTCTAAAATTTGCAAGGGTAGTATTGAAAATAATACTACCTTTGTACGTTGAAACAATTGAGACATTTCGGGTATATATAAATATAAAGGAAAAGATTATGGCGGATTCGAATTTTATTGACTATGTGAAGGTATATTGCCGTTCAGGCAATGGCGGTGCGGGTTCTACGCACATGAGAAGAGAGAAATATATCCCGAAGGGTGGTCCTGACGGAGGTGACGGCGGTCGCGGAGGTCATATCATCCTCAGAGCGAATCCTCAGTTCTGGACATTGATCCACCTCAAGTACCGCAAGCACATCATGGCAGAGCACGGTGCTGCAGGTAGCGGACAGCTGATGAAGGGAAAAAACGGTGAAGACATCTATCTTGATGTTCCGCTTGGAACTGTTGCAAAGAATGCAGAGACAGGAGAGATCCTGTTCGAGCTCGTGGAGCCTTACGAGGAGAGAATCCTTGTGAAGGGTGGCCGCGGAGGTCTTGGCAACAACAACTTCAAGACTGCAACAAACCAGACTCCACGTTACTCACAGCCAGGTGAGCCTTATGAAGAAGGATGGTTCATCCTTGAGCTCAAGCTCCTTGCCGATGTGGGTCTTGTTGGTTTCCCGAACGCAGGTAAGTCTACACTGCTCTCTACAGTTTCAGCTGCACGTCCAAAGATTGCAGACTATCCGTTCACTACTCTCGAGCCTAACCTCGGTATTGTAAGCTACTACGACGACAAGTCTTTCGTAATGGCAGACATCCCGGGAATCATCGAGGGAGCACACGAAGGAAAGGGCATCGGTATGCGTTTCCTCCGTCACATCGAGCGTAACTCCATCCTCCTGTTCATGGTAGCAGCAGACCAGGATGACATAAAGCAGGGATATGAGGTCCTCCTCAACGAGCTCCGCGAGTACAATCCTGAGCTCCTCGTTAAAGACCGTGTTCTTGCTATCACAAAGTCTGACATGCTTGACGAACAGCTCAAGAGCGAGATCCGTGAGCAGCTTCCGACTGACCTTCCACACGTGTTCATATCATCATTCACACAGGAGGGAATCAAGGAGTTGAAGGACCTTCTTTGGGAAGCACTTCACAGGGAAGTGGAGGTAGAGGATGCACCTGTCATTCTTTTCCCTAACGACGACAACGAAAAAGTACTCTAAATATGTTCTGGCAGGAAGTTCACAGACTTGACCAGCAGCTTACTCTGGCCATCAACAGCTGGGATTCGGCTATCACAGACCGTATCTGGCAGTTCTTTTCGGACATTCCTGTCTGGATACCGATGTACGTAATCATCATAGTCCTGCTCTTCATGAGGTTAGGATGGAAGAAGGGTCTTATAGCCACTTTGGCTGCATTGATAACCTTCGGTTTCTGCGACCAGTTCTCCAACCTCATAAAGGACCTTGTAGGACGTGTCAGACCTCTGAACGACGAATTCATGCTGGCTTCCGGACTGAACGTCCTGGAAAAAGGAAGCCGCAGCTTCAGTTTCTTCTCCGCACACGCAGCAAATTCATTCGGACTTGCGGCGTGCACAGTAACATGTTTCAGGATGGACACCAGGTTGAAATATAAAGGCTATGCAGCCTGGATGTTCACATGGGCGACCCTTGTAGCGCTGAGCCGCATATTTGTGGGCAAGCACTATTTAGGCGACGTCCTCGCCGGCTCCATCATAGGAGCGGCCGCAGGAGTCGCCTTCGCAATGCTTGCCAAATATGTGATCAGGAAATGCAGGTTATAGAGTCTCTATAACCTTTTCCATTCTTGTTCCACGAGATCCCTTGATAAGAACTACAGAACCTGATACACTGGCTGACTTCAGATAGTCGGCCAGTTCTTGTGATGTCAGGAAGCTTCTGTAACCTGCAGGATGCTCTACCTCTTTCAAGGCCTTCTCAAACTCAGATCCAACAAAACAAACTTCCTTCAGGCCTGTCTCTATGGCAGTTCCGACTACCTTGATGTGCTCAGCTACAGAGTCCTCTCCAAGCTCAAGCATGTCTCCAAGCATAGCCACCTTGCTGTCAGACTGCACATTCGCAAAATTCGCCAATGCAGCAGCCATACTTGTAGGATTGGCATTATATGCATCCACAATAAGGGTGTTACGCTCAGTCTTTACCATCTGAGAACGGTTGTTTGAAGGCACATAAGCCTCAACAGCCTTCACAGCCTCCTCTCTTGAAACACCGAAATACTCACCTACGGCAAGGGCCGCCATCACATTGTCCGCATTATACGCGCCTACGAGATTAGTAGCGATGACACGACCGCCGAGGTCAATACGGAGGTAAGGATATTCAGGGGTCGAAGGAAGTACTTTCGCACCGGAATAGTCAAGTCCATACGGCAATATGAGAGAGTAAGGACGCTCAGGATCTGACTGTAGGTTACGCTCAGATGCCATCTGGCACAGATGAGGGTTGTCCACATTCAGGAACACCTTGTCAGAAGTTCGGCGGAGATAGTCGTAAAGTTCACCCTTTGTGCTCTTCACTCCCTCAAAGCTGCCGAAACCGAGCAGGTGGGCCTTACCCACATTAGTCACAAGACCGTAATTAGGAAGTGCGATATCCACAAGCTCCTTGATGTCGCCAGGATGGCTTGCTCCCATTTCCACAACAGCAAGCTGAGTCTGAGGATTGATCTTCAGAAGGGTAAGCGGAACGCCAATGCTGTTGTTCAGGTTGCCTTCAGTTGCTGTGACGCGGTACTTCACAGAAAGGACTTCTCTTATGAGTTCCTTAGTGGTAGTCTTTCCGTTTGTTCCTGTCAAAGCGATGACAGTCAATGGTTTTCCGTCAACTATGGTCATAGACCTGTGCCATCTTGCAAGCTCCTGCAAGGTCTTGAGTGTGTCCTCAACCTTGATCAGGCGCGGATCATCAGATCCGCCGGCAGGTCCTGCCACATTCACTACCGCGTAAGCTGCACCGGCTTCCAGAGCCTTGAGCGCATACTCATTACCGTCAAAATTCTCACCCTTAAGGGCAAAGAACATCTCTCCACCCTTGATTGCGCGGCTGTCAGTAGTCACGACACCGCAGTCAAGAAACTTTCTATAGATATCTACTATTATCATATTCAAACAAATCCCCGGACCAGCCGGGGATATATCATTTATAGGTTATCGTCCGGTACTTCCGAAGCCACCGGCACCTCTTTCAGTTTCGTCGAGCACCTCGACCTCGTCCCATTCCACCTTTTCGTACCTTGCCACGACCATCTGGGCGATTCTCTCACCCGGATTGATCACGAAAGGTTCATTGGAAAGGTTGACAAGGATCACTCTTACCTCGCCTCTGTAGTCAGCATCGATAGTGCCCGGAGAATTGAGCACAGAGATGCCGTACTTTGCTGCAAGGCCGCTTCGAGGTCTTACCTGCGCTTCCGTTCCGTCAGGAAGCGCAAGGTAAAGGCCTGTAGGTATCATAGCCCTCTCAAGAGGTCCGAGAGTAACCGGCTCTGTGATGTCAGCCTTGAGGTCCATTCCGGCAGACTTTTCAGTCGCATATGCTGGAGTAGGCCAAGCTGATTTGTTTACAATCTTTACTTTCATAAGTCTTAGTCAATGTTAGGCTGCTCCCAAACGATGGTCTCAGTACACTTGATCATCTGGCTCTGTCCGCCTACTGAAAGCGCGAAGTCACCTGCCTCGAGAGTCCACTTGCCATAGTAGTTCACGAATGCGAGATCCTTAGCTGTCACCTCGAGAGTTACAGTCTTTGTCTCACCTGGAGCAAGCTCGATCTTGTCGAATGCACGGAGACGGCGTACGTCTGGAGTTGAGCTTGCATACATGTCTGTAGAGAAGAGGAGAACGCTCTCCTTACCTGCTACGCTGCCTGTGTTTGTAACGTCAACAGTCACCTTGAGAACATCGTCAGAGTCGAACTCAGTTGCAGAAACTGTCATGTTCGAGTACTCGAATGTTGTGTAGCTGAGACCGTGTCCGAAAGGCCACTGAACGTCCATGACTGCGTCATAGTTGTAAACTCCGAACATAGTAGTCTGGTTCTCAGCCGGCTTGTAATCGTAGACAGCGAACTTGTTGGTGTACTTAGGATAAGTGAAAGGAAGCTTTCCGCTGAAGTTTGCCTCACCTGCAAGGAGGGTTGCAAGAGCATCCGCACCGAAGTTACCAGGGAGGAGGATGTCAACGACAGCTGTAGCAAGAGGCTCGATGTCGCTGATGATGCGTGGACGTCCCTCGTTGAGAACGAAGATGATCGGACGACCTGTCTCAGCAAGAGCTCTCACAAGCTTCTTCTGGTTCTCAGAAAGGTTCATGTTCTCGTCATTACCAGGAGTCTCGCAATAAGTGTTCTCACCGATACAAGCGATGATCACGTCAGACTGTCTTGCAGCCTTTACTGCCTCCTTGATGCTTGTAGCCTGATCGAACTTCCAGTTTGGAGTCATAAGATCGTACTCTACGCCAGGTACATATGTAACATTGTCAAACTTAGCGTCGAGAGCCTCATAGATAGTGTTATACTTGTCTGTGAATGCCGGGAATGATGCTCCATGGCCCTGCCAAGTGTATGACCAGCCACCGTTGAGTGTTCTGATTGAATGTGCGTTAGGACCTGTAACGAGGATCTTGAGATCCTTCTTCAAAGGAAGGATACCGTTGTTCTTGAGAAGAACCTCTGACTCCAATGCAGCCTCATAAGCAAGCTTTGCATGAGCGTCGCTTCCGAACTCAGGATAGTCCTCAAGAAGAGTGTCAGGCTGGTCGAAGAGACCGAGGCGGAACTTGAGGCGGAGGATACGACGTACAGCGTCATCCACTCTTGACATAGGAACCTCACCTTCCTCAACGAGTTCCTTGAGGTCGATTGCGAACTGGCACTCATAAGGAACCATAGCCATGTCGATACCTGCATTGATAGCAAGCTTCACAGCCTCTTTCTTAGATGAAGCCACACGCTCACGGGTGTAGAGGTTGTTGATGTCAGCCCAGTCTGTAACGATCATACCGTCCCAGTTCAGGTCTTCCTTCACCCACTGAGTGAGGAGCTCTGTGTTGCAGTGGAAAGGAACACCGTTGTTGCTTGCAGAGTTCACCATGATTGTAAGGGCACCTGCCTGCATTGCCTCCTTGAAAGGCTCGAAGTGCTTCTCACGAAGCTCTGATGCTGCGATTGAAGCAGGTGTACGGTCCTGTCCTGTTACAGGCACACCGTAACCCATGAAGTGCTTTGCACAAGCTGCGATGTTGAAAGGTCCCACGTGGTTAGGGTCATCACCCTGCATACCCTTCACCTCAGCTACAGCCATCTGTGCGTTGAGATAAGTGTCCTCACCGAAACTTTCCCACATACGTGACCACTCAGGATTACGTCCGAGGTCCATTGTTGGAGAGAAAGTCCAAGGAACATTGGCAGCGCGGCTCTCGTATGCAGTCACAACACCCATATTATAGGCGTGCTCTCTGTTGAAAGATGCGGCGATGTTGATTTCCTGAGGGAAGAGGATACCACCGAGGACATATGATGTTCCGTGAATATGGTCGAGACCATAAAGAGTAGGGATACCTGTCTCTTCGAGAGAGATGCGGTTGACTTCCTTGATGAAGTTGTTGAAGTCCTCCGGAGTCTGTGCCATGTCACCGAGAGTGTTGAGCACTGATCCGATCTTGTAGGTTCTGAGGATAGAGTCACCTGCAGGAGTAAGCTCTACGCCGTTTGCAAGAGCGGTTGCGGTGATCTGAGTCATCTGGCCGACCTTCTCCTCAAGGGTCATGTTCTTGAGGATTTTCTCGATCTTCGCTTCGATTTCCTTATCCTGCGGGATTGCAGGGGCAACAGATGTCTTACAGCAGCATGAAGCAGCAAGAACTGCAGCTGCACAATAGATAAACAAGTTTTTTAGTTTCATAAGTATTGGGTTATTAATTACTTCCTGCTTTCAATCAACAGTTCTCCGAGCTCCTTCACGTCTCTGCAGACAAGGTCTGGCGGGAAGAACTCCGGAGCCGGGTTGGTTCTTGCGTCCTCAGCCACCTTGTCAACCACCTCAAGGGTAGTCTCACCTGAGAGGACGAGCACGCCGAAGGCGCCGGCATTGTGAGCTGTGGCTGTGTCTGTGTAGATACGGTCGCCTACCATAGCCACTTCCTCTGGCTTGAGATCGAGACGCTCCATAATGCCATAAAGCATGTTAGGATCCGGCTTTCCGAGAGTGATGTCAGGCTGTCTTCCTGTTGCATGCTCTATGCACTTGCACATAGATCCGCAGTCAACGAGTACAACCTTCTGGTCTGTAGGGCAGACTCTGTCAGGATTTGTAGCGATGTACGGAACTCCCTGAGAAGCCCACCATGCCGAACGGCAGAGTCTCTGATAGTTCAAAGTCATGTCAAAGGCCACAACAAGAACATCAGGAACGTCATTCGGTTCATCTGCGCAAGACTCGAATCCAGCCTTCTCGAACTGAGAGATCATACTTGGAGTACCAAGCAGGAAGAGGCGCTTGGCCTCAGGGTAATGAGTCTTGATGTAATCGATCGCAGCCAGTGAAGTAGTGTACATGTTCTCTTCATCAGCCTGGATTCCGAGACCTTCAAGCTTCTTGAGGTAATCCGCCACCGAACGGGAAGGGTTGTTAGTCAGGAACGAGTAGCCGATACCTGCCTCCTTCATGTCAGAGAGGAACTTCAATGTGTAAGGGAAAAGTGTGCTGCCAAGATAGATGGTTCCATCCATATCAAGGGCAAGATGCTTGATCTTCGAGAGTCTCTCGCGAAGTTCAGGCGTAATGTTCTTATTGTGATTCTCTTTCATAATAAATTATAGTTCAAACATTTGTGACGGATATTGGCGAGGGAGGCAGCGAAGTGCCACTGTTCCCTTCTCAACTCCGATCTCTTTCAAAGCCTCCATCGAGCAACGATATGCGTGATCGTGCGTGTTGTTGTTCTCGCTGAGGTGACAGAGGAATATATTTCTGAGGCCAGGATGCCATATGCGCTTGAGCGCCGAGGCACATTCATCATTGCTGAGGTGACCGCAGCCCTGTACGATACGCATCTTGAGTTCGTATGTATATGGGCCGCTCATCAGCATATCCATATCATAATTTGACTCGATCACGACTGTGTCCGCCTGGCGGGCGTACTCCACAGCCTCGTCGGTCATTCTTCCGATATCAGTCATTATCACGAACTTGTGGCCTGCGACTTCGATAGCATATCCCACAGTCTGTGTCGCGTCGTGAGGGACAACGAAATATCTCACCTTCATTCCCGCTACCTCGTTCCACTCACCCTCTGTGAGGATGCGTCTGCACGGTCCGATTGTAGGAGCTGTAAAGGTGTGTTTTGCAAGAGCATCGTGAATGGCCTTGGCGGTATACACCGGCTTTGTAAGGCGCTTGCAGAAGGATCCGAGGTGACGGATATGGTCGAGATGGTCGTGTGTCACCAGGACAGCAGAGAACGCATCCATATCCATATCATATTCCTGAAGGACCTTCTTGAGACGTCGCAGGCTTACGCCGGCATCGATGATGACGCCTCCTTCCTTCGTACCCAGGTAATAGCAGTTTCCGCAGCTTCCGCTGGAAAGGCTCATGAACTTGACCATCCTTAATCCTCCAACGCTTTAGCGACTACAGCCCCGAGGTCTGTGCCTGGTTTATAATACACTGCAGGCAAGCCAGCAGCAATAGATCCCTCTACATTTGTCATAGAGTCATCGATGAAAAGCATCTGCTCTGACGGAAGTCCGATCTGCTCCACTACAGCCTTGTAGAATGACTCTGACGGCTTCAGGGCCTTCATCTCAAACGAGTAGAAGCACTTCCTGAAGATCTTGTCAAGAGGGATACCGGCCTCGTCGAACATCCTGCTCGAACAAGGAAGGCAGATCTCATTGTTGTTGCTGAGAAGGTAGAGGTCATACTCAGCCGAAAGATCCTTAAGCAGCTGCACCTTTTCGGGAGCGATGCCCACAAGGATGTGGTACATTGCCTTGTCCACATCTTCTGGCTTCGATCCCGGACGTGATTCAGCAAGCACTATCTTCCTGAACTCATCGCCCGAAAGCAGTCCCTGCTCAAGCTCTCCGTATATTCCTTTCTGATGACAAGCATCGATGATGTCATCGATCTTGTGATAGCCGAGGCTCTCCTTGAAGGCCTTCTTGCAGTCCTCGATGTCGAGGTCTACAAGCACGCCTCCCATATCGAAGATCAACGCTTTTATATTCTTTTTACTGTTCATTTTCCTGTTCGCAATATTTCTTTATGACACCATAGGCATCCTGGACTCCCAGCTCTCCTGCCCTCGAAAGGTCTATGCATCCCTTTTCCTTGTCCTTAAGGTATATGAGCACCAGTCCTCTGTTGAAGTAGGCGTCACCCATATACGGATACAGGTCTATGGCTTTTGTGTAGTTGTCTATTGAATTTATCAGCTCTGACGACAGGCAGTAGAGATTTCCAAGGTTGTAGTAGGCATAAGGCAGGTTTGGAACAAGCTCCGCAGCCTTCTGCATGTCCTCTATTGCTTCTGTGTAGTCATACTGACGTGTGATCTGATCCTTTACTCTCGCTCTTGTTGTTCCTGAGTCGTCCATCGAGAGTACCTGGACATTGCTCTCCATCGACGAAATGAATTCGATCATTTCAGCACGGAGGACTCCCCTGTTCAGTCTGTAGAATGCCGAATAGAGACTGTCATAGCCGCCCTCTTCGACAGCATCCTCAACAGCCTGTGAGTAATAGGCAAGGGAGGAGTTGAACTGCTTGCCGTTATAGTCATACAGAGCTCTGAGGAAAAGGTTGCGCGATGTCACATCCCCAGACCAGGCTGCAGCCTCGACAGCCTCAAGATCCTGTTCATTCAGGGCCACATCATGTCCAAGAATGTCTACACCCACAGGTATTGCATTCTCGAACCTTGACATAAGAGGATGCTCGAAGCCACGATCGAGGGCATATTTGGTCTCATCCTTCTTTCCGGTGAGCACAAACTTATAGAGAGGTCTCAGTCTGATGTCGATGTCACGGTGCTGGAGAAGTTCATCATCAAAGCCCTTCTTGGCGAACTCCGCATCAAGTGACAGGAGCGCGCTGTACTTCTTTGTCGTGTCAGCAAACGAGCCGGCATCGGTCACATTGCGCTGGCGGTACTCAGAAACCTTCTTCTGAGCTATGTCATAGTCGTTGCGGGCCTCCTTGTGTCTGCCGAGGAGATTCTTGACATATGAACGGTTCATATATGCCTTTGCAAAGTCAGGATAGAGTTCGATGGCCTTGTCGTAGTCCTCAAGGGCATTGCGATACATTCCAAGCTCGATGAATATGGAAGCTCGGTTGAAGTACGCAAGCACGTTCTCAGGATTTATGTTCAGGACTCTGTCCATATCCTCAAGGGCATCTTCATATGCTCCAAGCTGTGCGCTTATAAGACCTCGGTTGTAGAGGGTCAGGGCATTGCCCGGCTCATCCTCAAGCACCCTGTTCAAGTCGTTCATCGCTTCCTGGTACCTCTCCTGCTCGTAATGCATGATGGCCCTGTTGAAGTAGGCGAAGGTGTTGGTGGTGTCAAGCTCGATGGCCTTGTCCATGTCCGCCATCGCAAGCTCGTAGTTCTTCTGCGAAGCGTAGAGGCGGCCTCTTCTCACATATCCTTCCGGATCGAAGCGGTCGAGCTTTATGGCCTTGTTGTAGTCCGCCACAGCCTTGACGGTGTCACCGAGGAAGAGGTAGCTTGCACCTCTGTTGAGATATGCCGAAGGATCCTTCGGTTCCTTACGGATATATTTGTCGAAGTCCTTGATGGCTGTCTCGAACTGCTGCGCGAGGAAATATGCAACTCCCCTACTGAAGTAAAGACCTTCATAACCGGGACGAAGGTCAATGGCCTTCTGAAGGTCGGCAAGGGCTGCGTCATAATTACCGAAACGGCTTTCGGTGATGCCGCGGTAGTGATATCCCGAAGTAAACACAGGGTTTATGCGTACCGAACGGTCAAAGTCCCTCTTTGCTCCTCTGAGGTCACCGAGATTATATTTGGCGATACCCCTGAAGAAGAAGGTGTAGTAGTCAGCTGTGTCCAGCTGCGAGAGTATGTTGAAGTTTTCTATGGCCTGGGCGTACTTTCCGTCGGCAAGAGCCTGTCTTCCCCTGAAATAGAAAACATCCTTATCGTATTGAGCATGAAGGTCCTGCAGGCCTGCCAAAATCATCAGGCAGGAAACGAGAAGAAGCTTCAAAAGGCGATTCATATATGCTTTTATTTTCTGTTGTTGTCTATTTTTTCTATTTTTGGCGGTCCAAATCGGCAACAAGGCCGGACCAACTTACAAATATAAGCATTTCCAGCGCGTATGCAAAGAAAAAATCACGTCAATAAGGCAGTTCTTATAATGATTACATCATTATTGTGCATGACAGCCACCGCCCAAAGTTTCAGGACGGTGATACATGCGCCTGCACACAACGTGGTTCAGAAAGAAGAAATGGAGAAGAGAATCGGGTTCCTTTCGGACACTCTATGCCAAGGCAGAGGCACTGGAACACAGGGAGGTACGGAAGCCGCATTCTGGATTGCCAGACAGTTCGAAGAAGCCGGCCTCATCCCGCTGGGACGCAACTGGGGAAAGTCATTCCGAACTTCAAACGGAACTGTAGGGCACAACATCTTGGGAATGTTGCCCGGATCCATCAAAAATCCCGCTGACAGCTACATAATAGTTGCAGCCCACTATGATCATCTTGGCATTCTTGGAGGTAAAGCCTATCCCGGGGCTGATGCCAATGCATCGGGCACTGCAGCTGTGACGATGCTTGCTGAGATGTTCACTGTCACAAAGTCAATCGGAAAGACTTACGACACTAACATCATCTTTGTCGGACTTGATGCCAAGGAACTCGGAATGGCCGGCTCTGAAGCCTTGTGGAAATCGATCAAGGAAGGCAGCCTTACAGACCCTCTGACCGGAAAGAAAATCACCAAGGAAAAGGTCAGGATGATGGTCAACATCGACCAGATCGGAAGCTCTCTCGCCCCTGTAAACAAAGACCGCGAGGACTACATCATAATGCTTGGCAGTCAGACACTTGACCCATTCCAAAAGGATCTGCTCCTTACATGCAACAGGATGTACGACATTGACCTTGACATCAGCCTCTCCTACTATGGAAGCCGTCAGTTCACAGACCTTTTCTGGAAGATAAGCGACCAGAAGATATTTGCCGACAACGGGATCCCGTCAGTCATGTTCACATCCGGAATAACAATGAACAACAACAAGATCCGAGACAAAGTCTCGACCTTGAATATGGATGTGCTCCAAAAGAGGATATATTTGATATATCACTGGATCGAAACAATGCTGTAAAGCGAAAATATTGCTTATATTTGCAAGATTAAGAAACCCGATCTGATTCGAGCAAATGAAAGCATTCTGGAAAATCTTAAAGCGCTTTGCCGCCCCATATAAGAGATACCTCGGAGGTTCAATCATCCTGAACCTTCTGTCAGCAGTATTCAACATCTTCTCATTCGCACTTCTCATCCCTATCCTGAACATCCTCTTCAAACTGGACACAAACGTCTATGAGTTCATGCCGTGGGGAACAGGAATTCCGAGCAAGGAAGTGATAATGAATAACTTCTACTACTATGTCAGCCAGCTTGTAGACAAAGTGGGAGGTTCTAATGCCCTTCTCATTCTCGGACTCATCTTCGGTGGCATGACTCTGCTCAAGACCAGCTGCTATTTTGCATCTTCGGCAGTGATGATCCCACTCAGAACAGGTATCGTACGCGACATCAGGACCATGGTCTACAACAAGCTCCTCAGCCTGCCGATGGGCTTCTTCTCAAAGCAGAAAAAGGGTGACATCATAGCACGAATGAGCGGCGACGTGACAGAGATCGAAGTGTCCATCGTGAGCTCGCTTGACATGCTCATCAAGAACCCGATCCTCATAGTATGCTACTTCGGAGCACTGATCTATCTCAGCTGGGAGCTCACACTCTTTACCATATCTGTAGTTCCTCTCATGGCCTGGGGAATGGGTGCAATCGGAAAGAAGCTCAAAAGGCAATCCCTTGAGGCTCAGGACAAATGGAGCGAGACAATGGCACAGCTAGACGAGACTCTCGGAGGTCTCCGAGTGATCAAAGCCTTCATCGCAGAAGACAAGATGAAGGAGAGATTCACAGTCACAGCCAACGAGTACCGCAAGGCATCTGGCAAAGTGGCCACACGTCAGGCTTCAGCCCATCCGGTGAGCGAGTTCCTCGGCTCTATCATGATCATGATAGTCCTCTGGTTCGGAGGTACGCTGATCTTAAGCGACAAGGCTCCTATCGACGCCCCTGCGTTCATTTTCTATATGACTATCCTTTACAGCGTTCTTGCACCTCTCAAGGAGTTCTCAAAGGCAAGCTACAACATTCCTAAGGGTCTCGCTTCAATGGAGCGTGTAGACAAGATCATGAATGCCGAAAACGACATCAGGGAGATTGCTGAGCCCGTCACTTTGAACGGATTCAATGACAAGATCCAGTTCAAGGGAGTTTCATTCAGCTATGAAGAAGGCAAGGAAGTTTTGACCGACATTGACCTCACTATTCCAAGAGGCAAGACTGTAGCTCTCGTAGGTCAGTCAGGATCCGGAAAGTCAACTCTTGTGGACCTTATCCCACGCTACTATGACGTCTGCGACGGTGCCATCACCCTTGACGGCACTGACATCAGAAACTTCCGCGTGAAGGACCTCAGAAGCCTTATCGGAAACGTAAACCAGGAGGCCATCCTCTTCAACGACACAATATTCAACAACATAGCCTTCGGAGTGGAAGGAGCCACCATGGAGCAGGTCATTGCAGCGGCCAAGATAGCCAATGCCCACGACTTCATCATGGAGAAAGAGGACGGCTACCAGACCAACATCGGAGACAGAGGAAGCAAGCTTTCAGGAGGCCAGAGACAGAGAATCAGCATTGCACGAGCGATCCTGAAGAATCCTCCTATCCTCATCCTTGACGAGGCGACATCCGCACTCGATACAGAATCAGAAAAGCTCGTCCAGGAGGCTCTCGACAGACTGACATCAAGCAGGACCACCATAGCCATCGCGCACAGACTCTCTACCATCAGAAACGCTGACGAGATCTGCGTGATGCACGAGGGACGTATCGTCGAGAGAGGACGCCACGAAGAGCTTCTCGCCCTTGACGGCTACTACAAGAAACTTAATGACATGCAGGCATTGTAATGATGAAGACGCTGAAAAGAAGACATCGGGCTATACTGCTGTTCGCACTGTACCTTGCGACAGTGGCGTACCTGTGCTTTCTCAAGTCCGGCAGCATTCCTGTCCTGCGACAGTTCATATTCGGAATACCTACCGACAAGATCATCCATTTCATGATGTTCCTTCCCTACCCTTTCCTTGCATATACATCATTCCGTCCCGACAGGAAAGGAATATGCCCCCACTTCATCGTGCTGGCAGCCATTCTTATAGTCGGAGCTGCAATGTCGATGGGTGTGGAACGTCTGCAGATTGCAGCCGGAAGGAATTACGACATCAAGGACTTCTATGCTAACATAGCTGGAATGGCGGCAGGAGCAGCCATAACCACAGTATTCATCTTTGCCCGACACAGACTTGACAAATGAAAAAGATAATCCTCACCATAATCGCCGCAGTGGCATTTGCGGGAGCCGGCTCGGCACAGAACACCATAGTCAAAGACTTCAAACCTGTCTGCGACTCTCTTGACGCCATGCTCAAGAGAAACCGCGACGTGAAAGGAGGCCTCCAGCTCCAGAATGTGATGAAGAGGAAGAATAACCTCGACTTCTATTTCACAAACTCCCTTGGAGACTATCCTTGGAGAGAGGGAGAGCCGGAGTGGTTCAGAAAGGAACTGAAGAAGAGATTCCCTGAAAAGTACAAGAATTACGGAATCGGTGTGATCTACAGCAACAAGATCGCATTCGAACGTCTTACCACCCCCGAACTTGGCTTTGACGGCACTCCAAGCGATACAAAAGGAAGAATTGAGAATCCGTCAAGACCTCATCCACTGGTCACAAGAAATTCAGAAGATCAGTACCCCAAGGGCCTCACTGGCCGTAACATAGCTGTATGGCAAAGCCACGGAAGACACTTCAACCAGAACAGCGGTGAATGGGAATGGCAGAGGCCGTGCCTGTTCCAGACCGTTGAGGACATGTACACCCAGGGCTATGTCCTGCCATACCTTGTACCTATGCTTGAAAATGCCGGAGCATATGTGCTGATGCCTCGCGAAAGGGACATACAGACACACGAAGTCATTGTTGACCACGACGCGACACACCGTCAATACGGAATGTCAGAATACGACGAAAAAGGCAAATGGAGTGACGCCGGAACAGGTTTCGCAGCTAAAAAGGAAGTCTACACAGGAGTGGAGAATCCTTTTACTACAGGAACTGCACGCAAAGCTGACTGCACAAAGGACTCCAAGGGCGCAGCCTCTGTAGAATGGAGACCATCCATCCCTGAGAGAGGAAGATATGCAGTCCACATCTCCTATAAATCCCTCCCGGAAAGCACCAAGTCAGCTCGTTATGTAGTCCATCACCTCGGTGGAGCAAGCGAGTTCATCGTAAATCAGTCCATTGGAGGCGGCACATGGATCTACCTCGGAACATTCGAGTTTGCAGGAGGTGATGAGGGATATGTAACATTGGACAACAAGACACCGGAAGGATATTTCCACGAAAAGGGCAGCGTCATTACAGCTGACGCAGTCCGTTTCGGAGGAGGAATGGGAAATATAGCAAGAGCGAAGAAGGGCTCAAAGGACGAGCCTATAGTATCCGGAATGCCAAGATCAGCGGAAGGTGCAAGATACTGGCTGCAGTGGGCCGGAGCTGCTGAAGAGGTGTTCACACCGAACGAATCCACAGACGACTACAAGGACGACTACATGTCACGCGGAGACTGGGTGGAATGGATAAGCCGAGGCTCAGACATGAATCCAGGCAAGACCGGAGGCAAGGGCATTCCTGTGGACCTCACCTTGGGCTTCCACTCAGATGCTGGAGTCACACCGAACGACTCTATCGTAGGTACACTTGCCATCTACACGCTCAAATCAGAGAACAAGGAGAAGCTTCCTAACAAGGAGAACCGTATGACCAGCCGCGAGTACGCAGACCTCGTCCAGAGCCAGATAGTGCATGACATCTGCAACACTTTCGATCCTGAATGGAGCCGCAGATGTGTATGGGACAGAGGCTATCGCGAATCCCGCACCCCTTCATCACCGTCAATGCTCCTCGAGCTTCTGTCACACCAGAATTTCGCGGATATGAAATATGGCCTCGATCCAAGCTTCCGCTTCACAGTCAGCAGAGCCATATATAAGGGTATGCTCAAATACCTCTCGAACAGGTACGGCGTACCTTACGAAGTACAGCCGCTTCCGGTCGACAATATGGGCATCGCCTTCGCATCAGACGAAGAGGCGGTGATAAGCTGGAAGGCGGTCGAGGACCCTCTTGAACCGACAGCGACAGCGGAGGGATATATATTATATACAAGAATGGACGACGGTGCCTTCGATTGCGGCACTACCGTCATACCGACCGTTGCCGAGGACGGCACGCTCTCGTTCAGAGTCGCCATCACCCCTGGACATATCTACAGTTTCAGGATCGAGGCATATAATGACGGAGGACGTAGCTTCCCGTCAGAGACAGTCAGCATCGGAATGCCGAAGAAGGGCAGCACAGAGAAGAAAGTGCTGATTGTCAACAACTTCGACAGAATCAGTGCTCCTGCATTCTTTGACACTCCAGAATATGCCGGCTTCGACAATTCGCTTGACAGCGGAGTTCCGCATATGTACGACATCACCTATGTAGGCGAGATGTATCAGAACAGACGAACATTCGAATTCATCACAAATGACAATCCGGGATTCGGTGCGTCATACTCAGACTATGCAGGAAAGGTAGTTGCCGGTAACACATTCGATTATCCGTATGTACACGGAAAGTCTGTGCTCAAGGCAGGTTACGCCTTCTATTCTTGCAGCAACGAAGCGTTCGCTGCTGACTCTACCTTCAGAAAGGCTGCCTGGAGTGCCGACATCATCTGCGGCAAGCAGGTGACAACCGTAAATCAGGAAGGAGAATTGCAGAGATTCACCGTCTTCACAGAAGAGATGCAGCAGGCTTTGACTGCCTTCGCCCAGGACGGAGGAAACATTCTCGTGAGCGGCGCACACATAGCCACAGACATCTGGGACGAGGTTTATCCAGTCACATTTGACAAGACATTCCGCGACGCAAGCAAGAAATTCGCTCGTGAGGTACTCGGCTATAAATGGACAAGGAACTATGGCAGCAGGACAGGAGAACTGATGTTTGCAGAAAGTGAGCGTGCCTGCACTGAAGAAGGTGAGGCAGGCAGCTTCCACAATACTATAAATTCTGTATGTTACAGTGTAGAAGCCCCAGACGCTATCGCCCCTGCTTCAAGGAAGGGAAGCACCTTCATGTACTATAAGGACACAAGGTATGCAGCCGGAATATGCTACGAAGGCGTCGGCTACAGGACCGTATGTCTGGGCTTCCCTATCGAGACCTTGAAAGAAAAGAAAAGCATTGACAACATTATTTCTATAACCCTAGAATTTTTCAACAAATGACCGCAAGACAGGCAGAGATCATCGAACTGATCCGTAAAGAAGTAAAGCCGGCCCTGGGATGTACAGAGCCGATTGCAGTGGCGCTCGCCGTTGCAAAAGCGATGGAAATCATCGAAGACAGATGCGACTACACCGGTTCTGACTGGAGAATGAAGGAAGGATACACCCTTGATATCGAAGTCAGCGGAAACATCCTTAAAAACGGTATGGGAGTAGGAATCCCCGGCACCGGAATGGTGGGACTTCACATAGCCTCTGCCTTGGGAGCCGTGTGCGGAAAATCAAAATACGGTCTGGAAGTACTCAGCGACCTTGATCAGGCTTCGATCGAGCAGGCCAAGAAGATGGTTGAAGTCGAGGCTGTAAAGATCGGCCTTGCGGAAACTGACCTGAAGCTCTATGTCAAGGCCAGCGTTCTCTCTGACGGTCACAAGGCCAGCGCTGTCATTGCAGGCGACCACGACAACATCGTCGAGACTTCATTTGACGAGGAAGTACTGACATCCTCACAGAAGAAGGCTGACGGTGAGGTAAAAGAGACAAAGACCACTCTCGACTACAAGCTCACAGTAAAGGAAATATATGAATTCGCTTCGACAGTAGCCTACGAGGACATCGAGTTCATCCTCGAGTCCCGCACCCTCAACCTTGCGCTTGCACAGGAAGGTCTCAAAGGCACATACGGCCTCAAGGTGGGCTATGCCATCGGCCTGAGCGAGAACAGGGAGGTCTTCGGAGGAGACTTCCTCTGCTACGCGATGTCGCTTACAGCAGCTGCTTCTGATGCAAGAATGGCAGGATGCACACTTGCTGCAATGAGCAACTCCGGCAGCGGCAACCAGGGTATCACTGTCACAATGCCTGTCATCGCATACTCACTGCGCTACGGCACCTCTGACGAGGAGCTTGCACGCGCTCTTGTATTGAGCCACCTCGTGGCCATCCACATCAAGGGTTACCTCGGCAAGCTCTCTGCTCTCTGCGGTTGCGTAATCGCCTCCACAGGCTCTGCCTGCGGCCTTGTCTACCTCCGCGGCGGTGACTACGAGCAGATCTGCGCAGCAATCAAGAATATGATCGGAAACATCACAGGAATGGTCTGTGACGGTGCCAAGGTAGGCTGCGCAATGAAGGTAGCCTCCGGCGTCTCAAGCGCCCTGCAGTCAGCCGTTCTGGCCCGCGAAGGCATCTGCATCTCAGA
>CANBDZ010000013.1 GCA_947367375.1 uncultured Bacteroidales bacterium
CTTTTCAAACAGTGCCGCGAAGCCTACAGCGACAAATTCCCTAAAAGAAATATGTTTGAATAGAGCATAAAATAAAAGACAGGCCGACGGCCTGTCTTTTATATCTATTACTATTCGTATAGAAGTTCGAATTCGTCGACGTAGAGGGTGCTGCCGACTCCGCCGGTGAAGTAGTCGCCGAGGTAGGATGCGCAGGCTGATATTACTATATATGTAGGCTTGCGCTCGGTGTCCTTATAGTCGAAATCGAGTCTGAATTCTCTATATCCGTCTGTCGCTTCATCTGACTCAAGCCTTGCGGAGGCGATGATGTAATCGGCGTACATATCCACGAACTGGCCCTCTGTCGTGTTGACCACAAACGGTTTGTCCCAGTCTGTGAGGAAGGCTGTTATCTGGCATTTGTCAGTCTGACCTTCCTTGTCCTTATATGGCTCCTTTGTCTTGTTGATTTTCGCTGGAGTATAAGAATAATAGCCCTTGAGTGCTGTAGGACGGCAAGTGAACGGATAGCCCCAGTCAAGGGTTGCACCCTGCGACATTATGTCTACATCAAGGAACTTACCTGTAAAGAGGTTTCCTGCTGCAAAGACGCTGACGAACAACACCTTTGCTTCCATACTTTCCATTCTTACTGCCTTTCCTGCAACAACGTGTGTCTCCTCCGGAACTGTGGATGATCCGATAAATGTAGCTGATCCTGGATTTGCGGAATCCCATGCGGACTCAGGATATGAAAGTCCCTGTGCATATGGATACCACACCTTTCCATCCTGATGCCAATCATCGAAGGACATGTTCGGCACTTGTTCTGCCGCTTCAGTCACAAAAGCAACCGGCTCACTCTCCTGATCTCCGTCAACTATCTTCACCTCGTATGAAGTCGAAGGTTTCAGACTGGCGATCCTGGCTGTGACATCAGCTCCGTGAACATTGATATCCTCTACAACATTCCATTCTCCTGATGTTTCGCGGATCATAAGAACCGGCTCACCATCAGCGTCGAAATGTGCCTCCACGTCCACGTGGCAGGCCCAGATATCAAGAGAAGTGACCTCTGCAGGTGCGTCAAACAGAGCGAAGCATAAAGTCCACTCATATTCTGCACCCTGGTACTCCACTGTGAACACGCGGTCATGTCTGCAGTCAAGAGTCATAGGAAATTCAACCGGAGTGCTTTCGGGCTCTGCTAAGCCATCAACTACTGATGCTGTAGAGACCACCACTGAACCTACCGCTTCCAGCTTGACGTCGAGGAAAGTCACTGCAGACAGATCATTTGCTTTGGAGAGATAGACGACTGCCTTACGGTTGACAACATCTATCTGTGCATCACCTACCTGGCCCTCAACTGTTATATATCTGCTGACAGGCTGGACTGCGCTGATCACCCATTCTTCTTCCTGAGTACTCATAAGATGCAGAGTGTCAGGACAAGTAAGATTGAGGTAGTCTCTGTCGTCAAGAAGATACGTATCCTCATTCATTTCCAACTTGAGGATACGTACACAAGTAAGGTCGGCTGTCTCCTCCATCACCGCTTCCACGCGGTTGTGATCTTTGTCGATAGTCAGGTCTACCTGACCCTCAAGTTCCATTGCTGTAATGTCTGCCGGAATCTCTCTCAGATGTACAGGCTCTTCTTCGCAGCAGGCCACAACAGCAGCCATCAGAAGAGTGCAGGTCAAGAATCTTAATTTTCTCATCATTCTAAAGTGTTACACACAATTCCACATCAGATCAGCCCTATTTATGGTAGGTCTTGATCTCAAATTCGTTGGCAAGAATACCATAGCCGTTCTCTGCAAGAGACTCAAGCTCATCCTCACCAGGATAGACCTTTACAGGAGCTATGAATGACACTCTTGATGTGATGTCGGCAATGATGGCCTCGCTTCTGGCAATTCCGCCAGTGATAAGGATAGCATCAACCTTGCCACAGACATCTGTAGCCAAGGCTCCGATGTATTTTGCGATGCTCAAGCAATAGCCGTCGATGAAGACCTTGCACTCAGGATCACCTGCAGCAGCACGGTCAACTACACTCTTGAAATCGTTTGTTCCGAAGAATCCCACTGCGCCACCTTTTCCTACGAGCTTCTTCATTACCTCAGCCTTGGTATACTTTCCGCTGAAGCACATTTCAACAAGTGGGAATCCAGGTACGCTTCCAGCACGCTCCGGGCTGATAGGGCCGTCGCCGCCAAGTGCGTCGTTGGTATCGATCACCTCTCCGTTCCTGTGGAGAGTAACTGATGTTCCTCCTCCAAGGTGAGCCACGATGACTGTCACCTTGTTGTAGTCAGTTTCGTGCTCTCGCGCATACCTGCGACCGATTGCACGCGAATTGAGGGCATGGAAAAGAGCTCTGCGAGGGAACTCTGGAAGACCACCTATCTTAGCCTCAGGAAGCATTTCGTCTGCCATTGGAGGATCCGCTATGAAAGAACCGCAGTCAGCAGCGAGTCCTTTTTCAGCACGAGCCTCATTGACTTTGTCCGCAATGTCAGCCGCAATAAGTGCGCTGAGGTTGCAGGCATGCTTTCCTTCCTTGGCTTCACGAAGTGCCTCCTTCATGTCATCATTCACCCAATAGACTCCTGTCTTGATCGGGGTAATGAGACCGCCACGGGCCATTACTATGTCTATACTCTCAAGAGCGATCCCCTTCTCTGACAAAAAATCCATAATGGTACCAAGACGCATCTGGTCCTGGTCCATTACGGATTCGTATTTTGACAATTCCTCGACAGAGTGTGTGAGATTCTTCTCGAAAAGTTTCTCTCCTCCGTCAAAGAAGCCTATTTTAGTCGAGGTGGATCCTGTATTTACTGCCAGTACTCTACCTTTCATAAAGTCTTATTTTACAGACATTGCTGCGATTGCGATTGAGTTAAGTTTAGTGTCGATGCTGTCCGCACGGCTTGAAAGCACGCATGGAACCTTTGCACCTACCATCATACCAGCCTGCTTGACATCCTTTGCAAGCATTGAGTTGGTCTTGTAGAATACGTTAGCCGACTCGATGTTAGGGAAGAGGAGGCAGTCTGCGTCACCGGCAACCTCGCTGTGAAGACCCTTGATCTCTACAGCCTCCTGGCTTACAGCCACGTCAAGCGCGAGAGGACCGTCAGCGATACATCCCTTGATCTGTCCGCGGTCTACCATCTTTGCAAGCATAGCAGCCTCAACACAAGCTGGCATACCTGCGAGCATCTGCTCGGTTGCAGCGATGATAGCTACCTTAGGCTTAGCGATACCTACAGCGTGAGCTGTGTTCACGAGGTGACCCATAATGATCTGCTTCTGCTTGAAGTCTGGTGCAGGGATAACCGCCATGTCACCTACGAAGAGGAGCTTGTGGTAGTTAGGGTTCTCAAGAACTGCGCAGTGAGTAAGGGTACCCTTTGGAGGAAGGAGACCAGTCTCCTTGTTAAGGATAGCGCGGAGGAACTTGTCTGTAGAGCAGAGACCCTTCATAAGGAAGTCGCCCTGTCCCTCACGGATCATATTCACAGCCTGAGCTACAGCTGGAAGCTCGTTAGGGTTGTGTACTACTGTGAACTTAGCAACGTCGATTCCCTCTTCCTTGCACGCCTCAGCGATCATGTTCTCATCACCAACGAGGGTAACGTCAACAAGACCGAGGTCTACAGCCTTACCTGCAGCTGCGATAGTGTGGCTGTCAACGCCCCAAGCTGCGATCATTCTCTTTCTTGCGCCTCTGTTCTGGAGTTCCGCAAATATCTCTTCAAATTTTGTAAACATATCTTTATCTTTTTATATAATTATTCTTCGTTCTGTACGATGTTCATTGTGTCGCGTGCGATCATAAGCTCCTCGTTTGTAGTGATGAGAGCCACTTTCACAGCTGAATCTGGAAGAGTGATGATGGTGTCCTCGCCTCTTACGACATTTGCATCATAGTCAAATTTCACACCGAGGTAAGTAAGATTCTCGCACACTCTTCTGCGGAGACGGCTGTTGTTCTCGCCGATACCTCCGGTAAACACGATAAGGTCAACACCGTTCATCGCAGCTGCATAAGCTCCGATGTACTTTGTGATGTCATATGTGAGTTTCTTGAGAGTGAGCTTTGCCTTTGGATCACCGTTGTTTGCGGCATCGTCAAGGTCACGTGCATCCGAAGACACGCATGAAAGGCCGAGAAAACCACTCTTCTTGTTCATCACCTTGCTCATTTCAGCAGCTGTGAGACCTTCCTTCTCCTGGATATAAGTGACAACGTCAGGATCTACGCTACCGCATCTTGTTCCCATGATGAGACCTTCAAGCGGAGTGAATCCCATAGTCGTGTCGATCGACTTGCCGTTGAGAACAGCTGCAATCGAGCTTCCGTTTCCGAGGTGGCAGGTAATGACTTTAGAGTACTCTGGATCAAGTCCTGCAAACTTTGCTCCCTTTGCAGCCACATATTTATGGCTGGTTCCGTGGAAACCGTAACGGCGGATGCCGTACTTTTCGTAATATTCGTAAGGCAAAGCATACATATATGCATATGCCGGCATTGTCTGGTGGAATGCTGTGTCAAACACACCTACCTGCGGAACTGTCGGAAGGACAGCTGTGACAGCTTTGATACCGAGAATGTTTGCAGGGTTGTGGAGAGGTGCGAACACCGAGCACTTTTCGAGCTGCGCGATCACCTTGTCGGTAATCATCTGGCTGCACACAAACTCCTCCGCTCCGTGTACCACGCGGTGTCCTACAGCCTCGATATCCTCGAGTGTTGTGAGACATCCTGCTTCCTTATCAAGAAGCGCATCCATTACCGCTCTGATTGCTACAGTGTGGTCTTCGATTGGCATTTCTCTTACGAGCTTTTCCTTTCCTGTCGCCTGGTGTTTGAGGCAACCTGTTTCCATTCCGATTCTCTCGACAAGACCCTTGGCGAGGAGGTCATAGACTTCGTCGCTCTTCATATCAAGGAGCTGATACTTAAGCGATGAGCTTCCGCAATTCAGTACTAAGATGATCATGTTGTATTTAGTTTGTATTATTTTCAAGACTATCTTTGCAAAGTTATAAAAATAATCGCTACTTTAGCAAAAAATAGGTATTAAATGAATGTGGAGAGAGATATGGCGGGGTTTACCTTACCTTTTGCTGTCGGCGCTTTCGTTGCCGCATACGCAGGACACCTCCTGCACACTGGAAATCTGTCACATATAACCCTTTCTCTGGCTGTCACATCAGTGCTGACTGCCCTGCTGCTGCACCCGGTACACAAGAAGTTCAGGCCAGCATGTATCTGGCTGAGTATAGGAGGTTTAGGGATAGCGGCAGGTATGTTCACATCTTTTCACGGAAGTGTGGCCGCAGTCAGTTCCCTGCCATGGCAGGTGGCGGCGGCCGAAGAATTCGGCGAAGCCTTGCGCGGGGCTGTAGACAAGATTCCGTTCACAGACACAGAGACCAATGCCCTTATCAAAGCCCTTCTCACCGGCGAAAGATCGGAACTGACGCAGCAGACAATCAAAGCGTTCCGCGACAGCGGAGCATCGCATATCCTGGCCCTGTCAGGACTTCATCTAGGTATAATATATGGGATTGTAAGACATTCATTATCAGTCATTGGCAATTCAAGGACTGCTTTGTATACGAAGACCCTCATAACCATATCCGCCTGCGGATTCTACACCCTCGCGACCGGAGCCGGCCCCTCGATTGTAAGAGCCTTCCTTTTCATATTTCTGAACGAAATCGCCCGTGCCTCCCATCGTCATCACACCACGGGAAGTGTGCTTTTCGCAGCACTCATCATCCAGACAGTCATATCCCCCTCCTCAATAAGATCTGTCGGCTTTCAGCTGTCATATGCAGCAATGGCCGGAATAGCCTTTATATATCCCTGGCTTCGTGACTTCTGGCCCTCAGGGGAAGGCGATCCGACAAGTCTGAGGTCGCGTATGAATCTAATGAAACGAATATGGGAAGCAGCCTCACTGTCGATAGCATGTCAAATCACAACAGGGCCTTTGGCGTATATATATTTCAAAAGCCTGCCGCTCAATTTTATTCTGACCAACTTGATTGCACTTCCGCTGACTACAGCACTGATTCCCTCCGCACTGATCACGACAGCGCTGCACAGCGCAGGCATATGCCCTAACGCAGCCATACGTATTACCGAATGGCTGGCACAAATTCTTTTACGTTCGTTGGAAATTATAGCCGGGATGTAGTTCTACTCAGCTCCTTCAAGGACAAATCCATCTGAGCACCAAGTCTGGAAGACTCCCCCCTCATCATAGACAAGACAGCCCTCGAGGTCAGGGCGAGACTGGATGAATTCACGAGAAGCTTCAAGGCCTGCCACCATGCAATAAGTGGCATAGGCATCTGCCAAAGTAGCATTGTCTGCCACTATGGTTGCACTGAGCAACGTATGCTGCACAGGATAGCCTGTACGAGGGTCTATCGAGTGAGAATATTTCTTACCGTCACGGATGTAGAACTTCCTGTAATTGCCGGATGTGACGATGCCATGAGGGCCTTCCGGAGCCTTGAATATACCCTGGATCTGAGCACCCGGGTCGTTGTTTCCATCTTCAGGACGGTCGATTCCCAAGGTCCACGGACGTCCTGAAGGATTGACACCGTCGCAGAAGATTTCTCCTATGTCCACCATCATATCCTTGACTCCGATAGAATACAGATAGCCGGCAACCAAGTCACAGCTATAGCCCTGCGCAATTGCGTTATAATTCAATTCAGGAAGAGTTCCTTCTTCAATGAGCAGATCAGCCGGAGCGAGTGTACCGTCTTCAGAAACAGCCTCCCTCATGTCTGCCTTGAGCCTTGACATTCCGCAGTTCTGTCTCACTTTCATAACCTCTTCATCTGAAGGAAGAGACTGGTTTGCAAAGCCGAAGCCCCAAATATCGAAAAGAGGAGCCGAGGCAGCATCCACAACTCCATCTGTCTCCACAAAGACATCATATGCCTCAGCATACATATCCACAAAAAGGCGGTCCGGCGCGATAGTGTCACCTTTGTTAAAACGACTTAAAAGGGAGTTCTTGTTGTAGCCTGAAAGGGAGTTATCGATATTCAAAAGAATCGCGTTTATGGAGTCTCGAATCTCCTCTGGAGCAGTCTCCACTCCCTCAAGATTGAATTTTACGGCATAGGTACCGCCCTGTGCAAAACCTGTAATGGTGACATAGCCTTTTTTATGCGGTGCACAAGAAAAGGCTACACAAAGCAGCATTATCAATAAAAATATCCTGACATTTCTTCCCATAATCGTCACTAAGGCAAAGTATTTGTACAAAGTTAGCGGTTTTTCGAATTAAAATGCCCATCTTTGCAAGATTACACTTAAAAAATAAGATAGAATAATGAGTTTTCGTAAACTTTATCTGCTTGTCTTTGCGGCAGCCGCACTCGCAGCTGTGTCTTGCGATGACGATGATGACACTACAGTATATCCGTCATTGAACGGAACACTTACATTCCACGCACCGGAATTCATAGAACCAGGCCAGACATTGCACATGTCGCCGAAAGGCGTCAGCCATCCTGAGGGAGGCGAACTCGGTTACTATTGGAAAGTCACTCCGGGCATGGAAATTTCAGACACTACAAGATACGAGAATGGTCTGACACTGGACGGCAAGGAATCAGACGGTTCGTTCTCATACACATTCCCAGACACCCTCGCGACTTATACCGTAAGCGCCTATGCATTTGCACAGGGTTATTCCGGAGCATCAAGAGTAAGATACGTCACAGTGGTAATTGGTGACATGACAGGAAACGGCTCTATCACCGGAAACGGCATCAAGGCCTCAGACCCTAAGATCACCGTAGACGGAATCGACTACTACTATACCAACATTGCAGGTCTCGACTGGTTCCGAAACAACCTTGCAAACCCGGCTTTCGGAGCGCCTTACAACAAGGACGAAGCAATGAGTCCGGTATTCGGAAGATACTACAGCTATGAAGAGGCTGTTCAGGCCTGTCCTGAGGGATGGAGACTCCCTACTGACGCTGAATGGACAGCAATGGCTCAGGCTGTGAACCCTGAGAGTGTTCTCACTGAAAACGGTTCACTCACTTCTATTGCAGCAGACCTTATGGCTGATGTAGCATTCAATGGATTGACAATGTGGGAGTACTGGCCAAAAGTCGGTGAGATCACAAACAAGAGCGGTCTTGCAATTATCCCTAGCGGATTCTCTAACCTGGGAGAAAAGATCGACGGAAAGTACCCTGCAGCCAGCTTCTCTGGAACAAACGCATACTCTGTATTCTGGACAGCTGACAAGAACGGAGAAACAATGGCGAACTACAGATACGTATTCTGCGAAGAGCCAGACATGGTACTTGCTAAAGGTGACGTGACAACATTCGGAGCATCTGTAAGATGCGTAAGATAAACATTTGAAGTATGAAGAAAGGATTAACTGCTTTACTAATTGTTGCAGCTGTCGTATTAGGCGTTTTCCTCTGGGTAAAAGGGGCTTACAATAAGATGGTGACAGCTGACGAAGGTGTTCAGGCTGCCTGGGCACAGGTTGAAAATGTCTATCAGCGCAGAGCTGACCTCATTCCTAACCTTGTTGCGACAGTAAAAGGCTATGCACAGCATGAGTCTGAGACTCTAGAGAGTGTAGTAGCAGCTCGCGCGAAGGCTACTCAGACTGTCGTTGACCCTTCAGACCTCTCAGAAGAGGCAATTGCAAGATTCAACGAGGCCCAGGGTGAGCTTTCTGGTGCACTCGGAAGACTCCTTCTCATTCAGGAGAGCTATCCTGATTTGAAGGCAAACCAGAACTTCAGCGAGCTTCAGGCACAGCTTGAAGGAACTGAAAACAGGATTGCTACCGAGAGAATGAAGTTCAACGACACAGCAAGAGCTTATAACACTCTCATTAGAAAGTTCCCTGACAACATCATTGCTTCTATGTTTGGATTTGAAAAGAAGGGATATTTCGAGGCACAGGCTGGAGCTGAAACAGCACCTAAGGTAGAATTTTAATCACAAGATATGATACTTGAAAAATTTCTGACCGCTCAGCAGCAGGAAACTGTTGTTGACGCGGTCAGACTTGCAGAAAAAGGGACATCCGGAGAAATCCGCATCCATATAGACCGCGAGTGCAAGTCCTCACCGGTCGAAAGAGCCGAAGTTGTGTTCAACAGACTTGGAATGCACAAGACTGCCCAACGCAACGGTGTACTTATCTATATGGCAGTAGAATCAAAAGTCTTTGCCATAGTCGGTGACAAGGGTATCAATGATGTCGTGCCAGAAAATTTCTGGACAGACGTAATTGAGGCTATGGGCAATGAATTCCGCAAAGGGAACTTCACAGAAGGACTTTGCAAAGGAGTGCTCATGGCTGGTGAGAAGCTGAAGACATACTTCCCTTACCAGGAGGGTGACATCAACGAGCTTCCTGACAGCATTTCATTTGAGAAGGAGGACAGATGATGAAGAGAGCATTGACATTCATAGCTGCATTGGCCTTTGCAGTAGCAGCCTTTGCAATACCGTCCAGACCTTCTCCTGCAAGATTGGTAAACGACTTGGCAGGCACATTCACTTCCAGACAGGCAGAAGAGCTTGAAAGAGTGCTTGTCGCCTTTGATGATTCCACCTCCAATCAGATTGCAGTGGTCACAGTCAAGGACCTGGAAGGATATGAACCGGCAGAATATGCCACAAGGATAGGACTTGAGTGGGGCGTTGGCTCCGAAAAGTTCGACAACGGCATTGTGATTCTGGTAAAACCAAAGGACAACACTGCCGGAAAGGTCTTCATCGCAATCGGATACGGACTTGAGGGAGCTATCCCAGACGCCTATGCAAAGAGGATAATCAATGAGGTGATGATCCCTCACTTCAGGAATGACGACTATTATGGAGGTGTTTCAGAGGCCTGCAAGGTCCTGATGAGGCTTGCCAGTGGTGAGATTTCCGAATTACGAGAAGACGAGTTCGATGCAGATGATGCTGGAGCCATAGCTGGAGCAGTAGTGACCTTGATCATACTCATCTTTGTCTTTGTACTGATTACTCAGAACGGAGGAGACAACACAGGCTCAGGCAGCCACAGAGGTGGCAGAACCATATATACCGGTCCTATAATAACCAGCGGACGCATTTACGGCGGAGGCAGCTCATTCGGAGGAGGTTTCGGAGGATTTGGCGGAGGTTCATTCGGCGGAGGCGGTGCCGGCGGAAGCTGGTAAACTCCTCAGCCGAGATATAATCTATCTCAGGTCTGTAACGATCCAGGTCTTATCGAAGCGGATTGACGGGCGGAAGGCTGTAATGTCTTTCTGAGGGAAGGCTGTCATTTTGCTGACAGTTATGTTCCATACATTGCCGTCAGACATAGTAAATGTTCCTGAACTGAGGTTTCCTTCTGTAGAGAAAGTGACTTCCGCTGAAGTAATTTCTCCCTTTGTTTTCGGTTTCATGGTATACTTCCTGCCGCTGACAGACTTCACGTCGAAGAATTCGTCCAGGCGCGAAAGAAGAAGCGCCGGGTTTGTCATATATCCGTCAGGGCCTTCTGACACAGGCTCGATTATGACTTCCTTGGATGTCTGATCCACGATCCATACAGACTCTCCGTCGCAATAGATGTCGTAACCACCTCCCATAATGCGATAAGCTTCGCCCTGTACCTGAAGTTCAGCCTTACCCTTCACCTCAGGGCCTCCGTTTCCAACAGAGTAGTCTGCTTCCAACGCAACAAGGTTAGCCGAAAAAGTGTCATAGAGGCGGGTAAGCATAGCCGGCTCTTGAGCAAGAAGTCTTCCTGACACAAAGGACAGGAAGACTACCATGATATATTTGAATACATTTTTCATCATTATCGTACGAAGTGCGACAGAACCTCATCGAGTTCTTCGAGCGAGGCTACGAGAACCTGTCTTGGTTTCGAACCTTCCTGAGGTCCTACAATGCCGGCACCCTCAAGCTGGTCCATTACGCGTCCTGCTCTTGCATATCCCATACCAAGACGTCTCTGAAGATCTGAAGTTGATCCCTTCTGCGATGTAACCACCATACGGGCCGCATCTTCAAACATAGGGTCTATGTTGTTCATATCGATAGATCCGCCGCTGGTTTCACCATCCTGCGATTCCGGTACAGGGAGGTAATATGGAGTGTTGTAGCACTGCTTGTAACCGCTCTGCTTTCCGATGAAGTCGGTGATCTTGTTGATCTCTGCCATACTCACGAGAGCGCACTGCACTCGTTCCATTTCCACTCCGGAATAATAGAGCATATCTCCACGTCCTATGAGGTTCTCAGCGCCGTTCGAGTCAAGGATAGTAGCCGAATCCACACGAGAAACCACTCTGAAGGCAATTCTTGTAGGGAAGTTTGTCTTGATGAGACCTGTGATGACGTTTACAGATGGACGCTGGGTTGCGATGATCACGTGGATACCAGCAGCTCTACCCTTCTGAGCAAGGCGGACAATGGAAGCCTCAATGTTCTTCGCTGCCTTTCTTGCCTCCGGACCGGCTCCTCCCGCCATTGTAAGGTCGGCGTACTCATCGATAACAACTACAAGATAAGGAAGATACTTGTGTCCGTCAGTAGGAAGGAGATGGCGGTCTCTGTACTTTTCATTATAGAGGGTAAGCTTGTTCACTCCAGCAAGAGCGAGGAGTTTGTATCTCTCATCCATCTCTATACAAAGCGAGTTCAACACTTCTTCGGCGTGCTTTGCATCCTTTACGATAGCGTGTTCACGCTCATCCTCCTCGCTTGCTGCCATTGGAAGCACAGCAAGATAATGTTTAAGAAGAGAATTATACGAAGTGAACTCCACCATCTTAGGGTCAATGAAGACAAACTTCAGTTCAGACGGATGCTTAGCATAGAGGAGCGAAGCAATGATCACGTTCAAGCCGACTGACTTACCCTGCTGGGTAGCACCGGCAACCAGGAGGTGCGGTGCAGAAGCCAAGTCGAAAGTCTTCACCTTCTTGGTGATGGTGTAACCGATAGCAATCGGGAGTTCATATTTGGTCTGAGTAAAGGCCTCATTTCCAAGGGTCTTCTTCAAAGGTACTATAGAAGGTTCTCTGTTTGCCACCTCGATACCTACGCAATCAGGAAGGACCACAACACGTACACCCTTGGCTCCCAAAGACATACCGATCTCTCTGTGCAGCATCTCGATAGAAGACACCTTGACACCCGGTGCAGGCACAACCTTGTAGAGAGTGACTGTAGGTCCGACTACAGCAGACACGTGCTGGACATCAATCTTATAATTGAGAAGAGTCGCTCTGATTCGGTTGTTGTTTATCTCAAGCTCCTCCTGAGAAACCGAATGCTGGCCATCCGAATAGTCGTCAAGAAGTTCGAGCGAAGGGAACTCATAACGTTCCAGGTCCGCTCTGTTGTCGATTCTTGGAAGTGGCTCCTGTACAGGTGCATCCGGATCGTAGTTGATGACCACATCCATAGCAGGAGTTTCAGGTTCCTCTACTGGAATTTCAGGATTTTCAACCACTATTTCTTCTGTGACCTCATCTGCAAACGGCAGAGGATCAAGTTCGAATTCCACTTCCGACTGATCGAATTCAGAAATCTGCTCCGGCTCTTCTTCCAAGACAGGAATCTCTGCTTCTGTCTCTGTCTCAACAGGAGTCTCAGTCTCCCCTTCAGCAAGATTCTCGGCAGGAGTTACAGCCTCCTCCTCTTCAGCTTTCTCCTTCTTCTCCATTCCTGCAACTGCAAACCAATGAGCGAATCTCTTGCTTGAGAGTACAAGCCAGATAATCACCAGCACACAGATCACCAGACCGGTTACGATCCCGCCGAAAAGATTTTCCATCCAAAGAACCACTGCATGACCCGAATAACCTCCGAGACCTCCGCCAAAAAGATTTCCGAGGGCGAAAAGGTCAGAAATATATGCAAGAATCAGCGAGCTTATAAAAGCGCCACTGACACATATCATAGAGATTCTGAACAGGCCTATGCTTCTGTTCCAGAAAAAGAGTCGATATGCTATCGCACCGAGAAGGAACACAAATGCGAACGAACCGAGTCCGAGGAAATTGCGTACAAGGAAACTTCCCCACTTGTAACCCAGTTTACCTCCCGCATTGGACACATCAACATCCTGGGACATCATATTCTGCTGATATTCCAGACTCTGATCAGCCTGCCATGTAAAAAGATATGAGGCTGTTCCTATCAAGGTAATGATGGCAAATATACAGAACATCACTCCTGCTGCCTTGTAGATCAGAGACTTTACATCAGGATCAATTTCAGACAAGAACGAGAAGCGTGGCTGCTTCTCTTTCTTGCTGTCTTTCTTCTTTGTCTTATTGCTTGCAGCCATATTTGTGACTGTTATATTGTTTACTTATTGTTATGCTGCTTCTTGTTCTTGCCGTTCTTGTGTCGCTGCTGGTTCTTGCCGTTCTTCTGCTGCGCACCTGGTCTTGAAAAATTCGCTCCGGATTCTACCTTGGAAAGCTGTATTCCCTCTGGAACCTTGACTCTTCCGTCTGAAAGCTTCTCTATATCCTGGAAGATAGTCTCATCAGCGACAGTGTCCTTGTTCCAGATAAGGTACTGCTGTCTCATGTAGATGGCCAGCGAACGTATCATCGACGTCTTTACCTCACCGTCCTCGTGCTCAGCAATCAGATCTATCATGCTTTCGATATTCCTTCCATAGTGAGTAGCCTTAATAGGCTTGCCTTTGTAAGGAATCGGCTTCGGAGGCTGCTGCATCGTCTCAATCTCAGGCTTTGGATAAGGCGCATCCACATCGAGGTCAAAACCTGCAATGACATAAAGATGATCCCACAAAGTCTGCTCAAAGTTCTCCTGAAGATGAACGTCCGGATTCAGGATCTCCATCACATTTATGATAGCCTTAGCCTGCTCGTTTCGCTTGTTCCTGTCCTCGATGGTCTTGAGGTAATCAACCATCTTCTGCACATTTCTTCCGTACTCCGGAATGCACAGACGCACCCTCTCGGTGTTATACAGAAGCTTGCAGGTGTCTATATTCGTATTCTCCATAAATTTCAAATGCTTACAATCTGCAAATATATGAAAAAATGAACTGTTTTACAATTATACAACCGTGATGATTTTGTCATCATTCACATACCAAAGCATAGCCGAGACATCTGTGTAACCCATACTTCTCCACAGATCCGCATAGATCTTAAGTTTAGTCTCGTATGAGCTGTAATGCTCTCCGAACTTATAGTCAACAATAACCACTGATCCGTTTTCTGCAATCATTACCCTGTCCGGCCTGTACATTTTTCCTTTGGTGTCTATCAAAGTCGTCTCATTCATCACCTTTGCCCCCTCTGCGGCAAACCATTGCGGCTTTGATGCTATCCTTTCATTCAAAAGAGCAAGAATCTCTCCCCTCTGCGGAAGATCCACATCTCCGGAGTTCACAGCGGCATCGACAGCATCTTCAAGTTCGGACACATCAGTCAGTCTCGACAATATGTCGTGAAGGACGATACCCTTAAGACGCGGAGAAGCCTCTATGCCCGCCTTGTCTTCTGCGAAGAAGTCAAGTGAATCGGCTGAGAACTTCAAACGGCTGAGCTCCCTGACATCAACCATATCTCCGTCCTCTTGATCCATTACCGGAACAACAGGATTCAACGGCACAGAAGGGAACTCGTTTCCTCCTCTCTGCACGAAGGCCTCCATCTCATCAGACTCACGCTTCATCTTAGTGAAGTCATAGCCGGATCCGAAGTGGAAGTTCAGAATGTCCTTACCTTCATCCTCTTCATTCTTGTCTACAATAAGCTCTATTCCATCAAGAATCTCTGACGAAGACACAAACCAGTAGATGAGTTCAGCAAAATTCTTGAAATCATATGTACCTGATTCTATGTTCTCCCTTCTGGTCTTTCCCGGTGCATTGGCAATAATGTGCATACCTTTCTCTGCTCTGGTAAGTGCCACATAGAGGATGTTCATATTATCCACCAGCTGAAGGAAGCTCTCTCGTGTGTAATGTCTGCTGAAATGGGTCAAGCAGCTCGCCTCTGAAAGCATCACGTCATATGTGCCTTCAGCGACACCCTCGAGTTGCGTACCCTCAAGCTGCGGCGCACACCACATCTTTCCGCTTTTGTAGAATCCTATCTTTTCCGCATATGGAAGTATTACGTATGGGAAGGCAAGACCTTTGGACTTGTGCACTGTCATAACCCTCACCGCGTCACCGGAAGATGGAGAACTGATGGACGGATCCTTCTCTTCCCAATACTTCAGGTAGTTGTGCAGGCTGTTGTCATGGGTGCTCACGTAGTCCTGAATCGCATCCATATATGACTGGATATGAGGGATTTCGCTCTTCCATCCGTCACCAGTCTTAAGCTTCAGTTCACGAAGGAAGTACTCAGCCAAGTCAATGAGCGAACGGTATGAGGACGGTGCATCTATGTCGAGCTGCTCAGCCAGGTAACCGTTCACCATGTCTGCAGGATTGTCTACATAAGACATCAGGGACATAAGTCTTCTTACGGTAGCTGACTTCTTCACCTTCAGAGACTCGTCAGTTATGACAGCTATGTTTTCTTCAAGCAGGAAGGCTGCGATCTTCTCACCTTCTACATTGCCTCTCACAAGGATAGCTATGTCGCCCAGACGTGCTCCGCTTGATGTCAGTTCCCTTATTGTTTCGAGGATCTTGTCCCTCTGGAAACCATTGTCTCCCTTTCCCTTTTCCGGAGCCGGGACAAAGGTAACCTTCACACTGCCGCCTTCCTTATGCTTCGGAGCCACCTTCTGCATCACATCCGCATAGATCTCCGCAACAGGGCCGCGTTCCTTCTCGCTCTCAGGATCCGCCAGACTGTCCATTACTGCCTCGACAGTCTCTTCAGAGATGTCCTGCCTGTCCAGAACACGAGCCAAAGTCCAGAAGAGTACATTATTGAACTTGATGACATCAGCAAGACTGCGCCAGTTAGTCTCAAGAGTATTGTCCTCCACCTTGTCAAAATGTCCCCTGATCTCGTTGTTCAGAAGATTCCAATCGGAGCCGCGCCATCTGTAGATGCTCTGCTTCACATCTCCCACAATGAGGTTGCGGCCTCCCTTGGAGTGGCTTTCCTTCAACAGCGGCAGGAAGTTATCGTACTGCACACGAGAGGTGTCCTGGAACTCGTCCAGGAGGAAATGATCGAACCTCACACCCGTCTTCTCATATATGAACGGAGCATCAGAACCGTTGATTATGTCACGAAGGATTTCATTTGAGTCATCAAGACACATTATGTTCTTCTCCTTCATTATCTCCTTGAACATCTGCTCAAGCTCGCCTGCCAATCCCAATCCATACAGCTGGGAGTCAAGGATGCAGGCAGTGTTGTAGTCCATAAGATTCTCCGCCTTGAAGAATTCTTCAACGACAGAAACATATGGGGATATATTTGAAGCTATCAGATCCAATTGTGACTTGAATCTCTTCTTCTGTTCTCCTGTAAACCATTTGGATGAGTCCGCAAGCTTGTTCATGAAGGATGTGCCAGGCAGCTCTACGGACTCGCCTTTCTGCATCTTTGAAAACACAGCAAAATGTCCGAAGAAGGTCCTCTTGTCGGCCTTCACCTCAAGACCGTACTTTCCAAGTTCCGAAAGGACAGCCTCCGAGGCTTCAACAAGTCGGTCAAAGCCTTCTGCAATGATTTTTCTGCTTGCAGTCCTCACCTTTTTCAGATCCTCCTTGTCACGAGTGTCCGCTTTCAGTCCAGCCTCCTTTACGGCATCCTTCCTCTGACGGCTTCCCAACCTCTTTGCTATGTCCATGAGACTTGCATCGACGCGGTACTTTCCACCTCTTTCTATCTGATCCAGAAGGTTCTCTGTCAGCCAGCCTCTCAGTTCCTTCTTTTCTTCCGTCAACGAATCCAGAAGGCGGTCTACGCTCTCCTCCACAACAGAATCTCTATCCAGTTCTACCTGATAAGAAGCGAACTGTCCTATCTCATGAGCAAATGCCTTGAGAGTCTGCTGGAAGAACTTGTCGATAGTGCTGATGGCAAATGCACTGTAGTCGTGCAGGATGTCACTCATGACACGGGCTGACTTCCTCTGCAGGTCCTCCTTTGTCGGCAGCACCGAAGGCACAAAGTCATTCAGATAATCTGACTCGTGAGGTTTTGTAGCCATAATGTAGAGTTCCTTGAGTATGCGGCTCTTCATCTCATCCGTGGCCTTGTTTGTAAAGGTCACAGCCAAGATATGCCTGTAGGCATCACGATCCCTGCTTTCAAGAAGCAATCCTATATATTTCTTTGCCAGCGTGTAGGTCTTTCCTGATCCCGCTGACGCCTTCATCAATTCCACCATAACCTTTAATCGTTAGAAGTCCTTCCACAGATGACCTTGAAGTCACAGTACTCACAATTCTTTTCAACTGATGTGCGCGAGAATGGTACAGCAGGATCAAGCATCTCGGCAAACAGCTGTTCCAGACCTTCCTTCATCATCTCATAAAAGCTCTCGTTCAGAGCATCGTTCCTCACACTTTCCTTGAAAAGGAGCGAGGTCTCGTACACCGAATTCAAGACCGAACGTCCTGCATAGCTCTGTCCCGATGCATTGCGTCCCGTACGGACAAGAAGGTCATATATGAAAAACTGCAGGGCAATCTTAGGACGGGAAGACGGGTCAGTGTCGTGACTGAATATCTTCTTCACCAGAGCCTCTGCCCTGACCTGGTCAGCCGGAATGTCTCTGTCCTCAGGGAGCACCTTTCCGGTCTTGTAATCCACAACCCTGACATTGTCAGGACCATACGAGTCCAGACGGTCTATGAAGCCCTTGAGTTTCAGCCCGGCAAAAGATCCTGAAAATTCCTGTTCGAGGCCGAGGATCTCAAAGGACTCTTTCCTCATTTCCTCGAGATGTTCCAGATCCCTCTTCAGAGTGTTCATGACACATCGCACTATCACATCCAGCACAACGATGTTCCTGCCCTCCAGCTCCACGGAATGGAGATGGTACAGCATAAGCTCCCTCACTTTCTTCCTTATGTCATCCTCTCTTCCGAGCCACTCCTTGATGTAGTCTGTTGTCACACGCATCATCACAGGTTCCGGACACTTGGAAGCCTCCATAGGGCCATCAGGGGCCATGAAGTCCGGATTTGAGTACAGAGCCCACATCGTGTCATGGAACACTGTACCGAACATTGCGTTGTCCAGACTTTCCACCACCTCGTCTTCCGGACGCAGTCTCTTCACCTTCTCATACCAGAACTTGGCAGGACAGGATATATAAGACTGCAATGCACTGGCAGACAGACTGATAGAGCGAATTGCATCTATATCCTCCTGAGTCTTCTCTATCTCCGGAAGAGCCTCCACAACAGCAGAATCAGACTTTACGACGTACCTGTTTACAGGGACCTGGAAATCATACTCCAGCTGCTTTATGTAACGGCTTTCCTCACCGGAACGCATGCCTTCACTTCTTGAATCATAGAAGATCCACACATTCTCCGCCCTGGAGATCATACGATAGAAATAGTAGGCCCAGATAGCATCCTGATGCTCGTACGTCGGAAGTCCGAACACGTGTCTCAGGAACGGAGGAATGAAGGACGAGCTGACACTCTTTCTCGGAAAGACACCTTCATTTGCCGACATCAGGATGACATTCCTGAAATCTAGCGCACGAGTCTCGAGAGGTCCCATAATCTGAAGTCCCTTGAGAGATTCTCCCTTGAACGGAACTGTAATGCCTGCAAGCAGGTTGTTCAACAGACGCACAAAGGTCATAGGGAGAAGGGGCTTGTCTATACGCTTCAGCAGAGTGACTGTCCTGTAATAGGCACGGGCAAACTCCACTTCTACAGCAAACTCCGGATCACAGGCCGCCTTGGAAGCTGCAGCATTTATCAGCGCCGTAAGATAGTCCGCAAAGGTGCGGATCTGATCACAGTCAGCCACCTTGGGCTGCTGGACCGCCACCTTGAAAAGCATGTCCATCAGCGGAGACCCGTTCAAGTCCTCCACAGGTATATAATATTTTGCATCCTTCTTTACTCTGGCTGCGATCTCGACATCCTCCTCTGAAGCAATCCTCCTGAAGAACGCACTTGAGAACAGAGACCACACCTGCCTGTGATAGAAATACCACTTCCCTTTCTTCTGCATAGTGTGCATCTGTGCCGCCACCACCTCCGACATAAATGTGTACAACTCACTGGATGTCATAGGGTAACCCATAGTCACATTGATCGCCTCCACATCCTCTGGAATGGTGTTCAGAAGAGACATAAGCAGAGTCTCATCCGGAAGCACGACAGCGCAGTCATCCGGCTTTCCCGGCAGTCTTGACAGGAGCTCCGGCACACATTTGACCTGGCCGACAGCAGAAGGCACACTCACTACATTGACAACAGGCTGAGGTAACCCTTCCTGATCAAACATGAAGGCCTGACCGAACTCAGCCACATTCTTGTCCATGAAGAATGAAGACTTGTTTCTCTCAGCCTTTATCATTTCCGACGAATAGTCCCAGCAGAACTCAGCCCTTCCCTCTTTCTGAAGCCTCCTCATCACAGCCTTCTCACATTCGTTAGGAGCATTCAGTCCCACAAAGACAAACAGACCGGGCATGAGATCTTCTGCAGACCCGGCCTTCACCTTCTGAGCCAAAGACCTGTAGACCATACCCTCATAGGCCATACCCTTGCTTGTCAGATGAGAGTTGAACTCATCATAAAGCGGGCAGAGCATGTTCCATATCTGGAAAAACCTTTTCTTTACGTCAGGCTTGTCCGAGCCTATGTCTGCGGTAAGCACTCCAGAGCCTCTCTCAAAATGATCGACAAGTGCCTCTATCGCCTCCCTCTGGGCAGGCTCGAGATAAGAGAAATCATCCTGAATGCTCTTATACTCAGCGACATTTGCAAACAGCCCCTTAGGATCCGCAAGATACTTGTCGACATCATTGAAGTCTGCAAGGATTATGTCACCCCAGAATATGAAATCATCAAGCGACTCCGCATTCGGATGCAGCTTGGAATAGCATTCGTGAAGTTCAATAAGCAGAGTAACCCTGTCCGAAACCTCCATAGAGGCATATTTCGAGAACATATCGCTCATCGTCATCATCTTCGGAGCAACGACCGGAGCTATCCCGTCAGCCGCTACCGCTTCGACCAGATACTTCTGGAAGAACACAAGCGAACGCCTGTTAGGAAAAACAAAACAACGCTCGGAAATCCCTCCTGCCTTATAATAATGTTCAGCTACCTGCTTTAAAAAAGGTGTCATATATATACATTTTTACGCGACAAATGTCGCCATAGATATGGCCAAAGTACGGCACATTCTGAATATGCCGGTTATTTTTCTACAAAATACGGATTTTTCGACAAAATGTCGAAAAAGAAAGGGATATAATGACAAAGGACCGGAAACATCCGGTCCTTCGTCGATATATTAATCTTCATAAAAGTCATCGTCGACTTCGTCATAGCCGAAGTCTGATGCCAGGCGCTCGGCCACATCATCAGGAATGTCGAACGCGAGATTGCCCCAAAGCGAATCCATCTGCCTTCTGTCCTTCTTAGTCGGACGGCCAGCTCCCCTGTCTCTCTTGAGGAAGAACGTCTCCACTGGAGCGCGAAGCTTGGCGAGTTCTTCGGCAGGAGTAAGGTTCTCTGCATACGTAGGAACCAGCTTTGCACCCTGCCTCTTGTCAACCAACTCGAGTACTTTATATGTATATACGACAGCTCCCTTGCGGGCTACCAGCATATCCCCGACCTTTACCGCCTTCGACGGCTTCACATCGACTCCGTTCAGACGCACCTTTCCGCCCTTGCAGGCATCTGTGGCATCGGTTCTGGTCTTATATACCCTTATAGCCCAGAGATATTTGTCAATCCTTACTTCTTCCATAGGAACTTGCTTTACGACTTCATCGATGAGCCGAAGAAGCCGAACGGACTTGCTCCGGACGGTCCCATTTCCTCCTCATCGTCATCAAGAAGTCCATCCTCAAGTCCTTCATAGTCCTCTCCCTCAAGGAAGGCCTCAGTGTCAGGATTTATATATCCGTCCTGATCCTCAACCGGACGTGTGACTGTCTCAAGAATGATAGTCTCCCTGTCGCGCGGAACAAGGAAGAAGTCCGGCATATCAGCAGGAATCATGATGGTCTCACCCTTGGCGAACTCGTAGTTGTCCATGCACGCCTCGCCCTTTTCGTTGGTCGAAGGCACCTGAACTGACGCCGCACCTTCCACACATATATATACAATGAAGCTTTCGAACTTTTCTGTATATATGTGAAGAGGGTCTGTGAGGTTTATCTTGGTTACATTGAACTGAGCTGACTCTACCAACGTCTCTGCCACCTGGCCCTTGTCGCTGTGATGGTGATGCTCGTGGCCACAATGGCACTCGCCCTCGCAATGACATTCGTCGCCGCAATGACATTCGTCGCCGCAGTGGCACTCATCACCACAGTCACATTCGCCATGGCAGCCGCAATGACATTCTGTAACATGGCAAGGCTCATATGAAGCCTCATCTCCCCAGAGCGGTCCCTTACGGTAAAGTCCGCTGTCAAACGGTCTGTAGTCGATCAGGTCAATCGCCTCCTCCAGATGCATGTCACGGGCTGTTGCAGGATTGTGCTCACGTCCCCAATCGTAGAGACGGAAGGTCATGTCCGATGACTCCTGGATCTCAACGATGAGCAGACCGGCATCAGCGGCGTGGACTGTTCCAGCCGGAATGTAGATGACGTCACCCTTCTTAGGCTCCAGTACATTAAGGACCTCCTCAACTGTACCTGCATTGCATCTGTCATAGAACTCCTGGGCAGTCATCTCCTTGTTGAAGCCCACGTACATCTTTGCGCCAGGCTTGGCGTCCACGACATACCAGAGTTCCGACTTTCCAAGCGAGTCATATCTTTCAGCAGCAATCTCGTCGTCAGCATGCACCTGAACTGAAAGCTTTCCGTTGATGTCGAGAAGCTTGATCAGGACAGGGAACTGACGGCCGAAGAAGTTATATACATCCTCTCCGACTATCCTCTCGAGGTAGGTCTCCATAAGCTCGCCGATGGTGTTACCCGCCAGCCAGCCGTTCGAAAGCACCGAATCCTCAAAGCCCATGTCAGCGATCTCCCAGCTTTCACCCACCGGTGTCTCCGGGCCGATCACCACTTCGTTGCCTTCCTCGTCGCACTCGACGAAGTTCTTGCCCAGTTCTCTGACAAGAGTACTGCCGCCCCAAGGTCTCCTTGAAGCGACAGGAATAAATTTAAAAGGATAAAGTTTCTTCTCCATATTAAAGTCTTGCTCTCAAAGCCTCAGCCTGCTCTTCGTAGCCAGGCTTGCCCAAAAGCGCGAACATATTCTTCTTGTAAGCCTCAACGCCCGGCTGGTCGAACGGATTCACGCCAAGCATGTAGCCGCTGATTCCGCAAGCCTTCTCGAAGAAATAGAAGAGGGCGCCGAGAGTGTACTCGTTGATACGCTCGATAGCAAGGCCGATCTGAGGCACTCCGCCGTCGATGTGAGCAAGTTTTGTTCCAAGCTCTGCCATTGCGTTGCACTCCTCAACGTGCTTTCCTGTGAGGAAGTTAAGACCGTCAAGGTTCTGAGGGTCATTCTCGATGAGCATTGAGCGGTTGCTGTTCTCTACAGTGACTACAGTCTCCATGAGAGTACGCTCACCATCCTGGATGTACTGACCCATTGAGTGAAGGTCTGTAGTGAAGTTTACAGATGCAGGGAAGATTCCGAGACCGTCCTTGCCCTCTGACTCTCCGTAAAGCTGCTTCCACCACTCTCCGAGGTAAGTGAGCTTAGGGTTGTAAGCTACGAGGATCTCGATCTTCTTGCCCTGGTTGTAGAGAGCGTTACGCATTGCAGCGTACTGTACTGCAGGGTTGCACTCGCACTTCTTAGCGCATGCCTCCTCCATTGCGAGGGCGCCCTGGAGCATTGCGTTCATATCGAAACCTGCGAGAACGATAGGAAGGATACCTACCGGAGTAAGAACTGAGAAACGTCCACCTACGTTATCCTCGATAACGAAAGTTCTGTAACCCTCCTGAGTTGCGAGGCCCTTGAGAGCTCCGCGAGCCTTGTCAGTAACAGCTACGATACGCTCAGCAGCCTCTGCCTTGCCGTAAGTCTCCTCGAGATACTTCTTGATGAGGCGGAATGCCACTGCAGGCTCAGTTGTAGTACCTGACTTTGAGATCACTACACAAGCTGCATTTCTCTCCTGAACGAGGTCCATAAGCTCGCACATGTACTCCTCTGAAAGGTTCTGTCCTGCGAAAACGATCTCAGGAGCGTCACCCTTAGTCTTGAGCTGCTTTGCGAACTGGTGTGAAAGAGCCTCAAGAGCGCACTTTGCTCCAAGATATGAACCACCGATACCGATAACTACAACGAGGTCAACGTTCTTAGCCTTCCATGAATCTCTTACTGCCTCGCAGTCAGCCACGAGTGTGCTGTTCAATGTCTCTGAAGGGAGGTGCTTCCAACCGAGGAAGTCGTTACCTGCTCCTGTCTCGTTCTCGAGAACATCAAGGGCCGAAAGGGCCTTTTCAACATAAACCTTGTAGTCAGCGTCTTTAACGAAAGAGCTGCATCCGCTTAAATTAACTTTTACCATAATATCAAATATTTTATATATTTCTAAGTCATGTAATACGCACATATGCGCACAACTCGGCAAATATAACATTTTTTGCGTAAAAGCTGATAAAATATTTATATTTGCACACACTAAACGACAATAAACACAAACACTGATAGACAACATGAAGACAATCGCAAAGATCGCATCATTGGCAATGACATGCATGCTCGCATTGCCCCTCGGAGCAAATGCTCAGAAAAAGGCAGGAATCGTAGCGCACAGAGGTTTCTGGAACTGTGAGGAAGCCGGATTTGCAAAGAACTCAGTAGCAGCCCTCAGAGAGGCTCAGGAAGCAGGATTCTGGGGAAGTGAATTCGACGTGAACATGACTTCTGACGGAGTACTCATCGTTTACCACGACAGCGACGTAGAAGGAAAGAAGATCGAGAAGCATCCTTACTCTGAATTCAAGGATTTCAAGATCAAGAACGGAGAGACCATCCCAACCATCGACCAGTATCTTGAGCAGGGCAAGAAGTACCCTGAGACTATGCTCGTGTACGAGATGAAGCCTCATTCTTGCGATGAAGTAGAGGACAGATTCGTAGAACTCACTATCCAGAAGCTCGAGGAGCACGGTCTTCTCAGCCCAGACAGAGTGATGTTCATCTCATTCAGCCTCCACATGTGCGAGGTTCTCGCTCAGAAACTTCCTGAATTCACAGTGCAGTACCTCGGAGCAGACCAGAGTCCTGACAAGCTCGCTGAGAAGAAGATCAACGGTATTGACTTCAACTACAAGAACTTCTACCTCCATAAGAAGTGGTACAAGATGGCACGCCGCCACAAAATGAGCGTGAATGCCTGGACAGTGAACAAGGAAGAGGACATGAGAAACATGTTCGAGATGGGCGTTGACCAGCTCACAACAGACAACCCGCTTCAGGCAAGAGAACTCCTCAAGGAGATGAAGTACGTGGAGCTCAAATAGTAACGTCATACCCGACACAAGAACGTCATACCCGACACACGAAACGTCATGCCCGACCTGATCGGGCATCCCATACATACAAGGTGCACCGACAAAATCAGTGCACCTTTATTATTTCATCCAGTGAAGTCGTGTACAGTCCCGATCTGAAATCGCACCTGATTCCGTCAGCATAATGCCCGGGCCTCTGGGTGGCAAGCCTCAAAAGGGACGCCTCAGACGAAGATGCAGTAGAATTGACCGCATCGATAACTTTGGAGAGTCTGTCCTGCTTGTCACGAAGTTTCTCATCAAAGTCAAAAAGCGATGACTGGATAGCGTCCGCTTCTATTATCCCGCTGACAATCACTCCCGCTTTTTTGTATTTATATCCATCCCTGTATATGGTCCTGAAGGCCTTCAGGGCCGCTCCCACAATCTCCTGGGCGCTGTTGGCCGCCACCCCCAACTTGACCGTCGCCGACGGAAAGTACTGTTCAAGATCCTCCCTGAAACGGTTGGTGTACATAAACACTGTCACCTCACCCGCAGCCGTGCCTTCCTCGCGTAATTTCCGTGCGCACATCGCGGCAAAATCCGACACTCTAAGCTCCAGTTCACGGACATCTGTTATCATATCCGCAAAAGAACGTGACGTGCAGATGGACTTGCGGTGTCCTTCATTTTCCTCTTCCACACAAGCTCGTCCCTGAAGTTCCTCCCAAGTCCTGACTCCCGGAAGATGAAGGTGCTTCCTCACCCATTCTTCAGGCCTGTTCACAAAGTCGAGGGCAGTGTTCACACCCATAGCAAGAAGCTTGGGAGCATTCCTTCTGCCTATTCCCCAGACATCAGCTATTTCAGTGAGTGACAGAGCCTTATTGCGTTTCTCGTCCGAGTCTATCATACAGACTCCCCTATATCCCTTATATTTCTTCGCGAAGTGACTAGCTATCTTTGCGAGCGTCTTTGTCGGGGCGACGCCGATGCTCACCGGCACTCCCACCCATTTGCGCACCTTTGCCACAATATCCCTGCATAATTCGGGAATCTTTTCGGGACCGATTCCGTCAAGGTGGAGATATGCCTCATCTATCGAATATATCTCGATCTTCGGCACAGCGTCCGCCAGGACCGACATCACTCGGTTCGATATATCTCCATATAACGCATAATTCGACGAGCAGGCGTAGAGACGACCATTGTCGGCATATCCCTTTACCTGATAGAACGGCGTTCCCATCTTTATGCCCATCGCCTTGCTTTCGTTGCTTCGCGAGACGACGCAGCCGTCATTGTTGGACAGAACAACAACCGCCTTTCCTTCGAGTTCGGGTCGGAAGATCCTCTCGCAGGAAACGAAGAAATTGTTGCAGTCCACAAGTGCGTACATTCTATCTGACTTTCTTGATCACATAAGTCACCACACCCCACATAATGAAGTCCGAGCCTTCGGAAACCTCTATTGCAGGGTACTTGTCATTTGCAGGAAGAAGGCTGAGTCCGTCCTCCCTGAACTTTATGTATTTCAATGCGAATTCCCCATCCACAAAGCACACGGCCATGTCACCGTCACGGGCTTCCAAAGACTTGTCTATCACGAGGATATCTCCTTCCTCTACTCCGGCATCTATCATCGAATCACCGACGACGCGACCGTAGAAAGTCGCCGCCGGATGTTTCACAAGTTCCTTGTTCAGGTCTATAGCCTGGGTCATATAATCAGTGGCAGGAGACGGGAATCCTGCGTGGATCTCCGTCTGGGCCATTGAAGGCAGAGACTGGCTTTGTTCCTGTCCCTGAATGATTTCATCTTTATCAGTCATTTTGTCTACATCCAATGCCACAAAATTAGCAATAATCCTGCAGGAATTGGTATCTTTGCGAAGATATTATCCATGGCTTCACTTGTAAAAGAAATAGGATCTTTCCTGACGGAAAACGGGCTTTCGCACTCTGTCAAAAACGACAGTGGGTGCGAGGTTATCGTCATCGACAAGCCGCAGCTGGCCATATTCCCTATCGAGGTGACGGCCGTCACTGCTGAAGAAGCGTTCGTCAAGAGCGAAGAGGAGTGGGAAAAGATAAAGGAATATACCGACGTCCACGGCTATCCCGTCATAATCACTGAAGACAGGTGGAGGAGCGACACAGGGGCGCTCAGGAACAGGCTTCTGGCACATATGAGGCAGCACGTCCAGGTATATGCCAGGAACTGTGAGGTGAGGCGTATTGAGAAGATGGAGGCGGCCGCGTTTCTTGCAGAGCATCACTCCTATGGCAACGCATCCTGCAGGTACCATTACGGAATGTTTCTGAAGAGGCACACCGGGCACAATGCCGACGGAGGCGTCGGCTGGCCTGAGCCGGGCACACTGGTAGCGGTGGCGCAGTTCTCCAATGCCCGCAAATGGCTCAAGGGAAACAAGGAGATACGCTCATACGAGTGGACTCGCTATGCATCCCTTTCAGGAGTGAGGATCAGCGGTGGCATGGGAAGGATGCTGAAGACTTTCATAGAGGATGTAAAACCCGATGACATAATGAGTTATGCAGACCTCGAATGGTCTTGGGGAGATGCCTATTCACAGTTGGGATTCAGTCTTGAGGGGCAGAAGGAGCCGGTGACTTTTGTGGTTGATGAACAATGGAGGAGATCCCCGGTCAAGCCGGGGATGCCGGCAAAGGCTGAGAACGCCATTGCCGGCGTGACCGGGGAAAAAGAGAACGTCATTGCCGGCGCGACCGGGGAAAAAGAGAACGTCATTGCCGGCGTGACCGGCAATCTGTTCTTCAGAAACTTCGGCAGCAACAAATACCGCCTGAAACTGACGGATTACGAATAATATTTACTACATTTGTGGGATTGAATTTAACATAAACAATTATATAACAATGGAAGCAATTGTAAAGACTGATTTCTCTTTCGCTGGCCAGACCGGCCACTATGTTGGAAAGGTACGCGACGTGTACAGCATCAATGACGAGTATCTGGTAATGGTAGTTTCAGACAGAATCTCTGCCTTCGATGTGGTTCTCCCTAAGGGAATTCCATTCAAGGGACAGGTTCTCAACCAGATCGCATCAAAATTCCTTGACGCTACTACAGACATCCTCCCTAACTGGAAGATCGCAGTTCCGGATCCTATGGTGACAGTAGGTCACAAGTGTGAGCCTTTCAAGGTGGAGATGGTTATCCGCGGCTACCTTTCAGGTCACGCTTGGCGCGAGTACAAGGCAGGAAAACGTACAATCTGCGGCGTAGAGATGCCTGAGGGAATGGTAGAGAATCAGAAGTTCCCAGAGCCTATCATCACTCCTACCACAAAGGCAGCTGAAGGCCACGACGAGGACATCTCTAAGGAGGAGATCATCGCACAGGGCATCGTAAGCAGAGAGGACTACGAGCAGCTCGAGGCTTACACAAGAGCAATCTTCCAGAGAGGAACAGAGATCGCAGCCAAGATGGGCCTTATCCTCGTAGACACAAAATACGAGTTCGGAAAGAAGGACGGCAAGATCTACCTTATGGACGAGATCCACACTCCTGACTCTTCACGCTATTTCTATGCTGAGGGTTACGAGGAGCGTCTCGCAGCAGGAGAGAAGCAGAAGCAGCTTTCAAAGGAGTTCGTTCGTGAGTGGCTTATGGCAAACGGTTTCCAGGGCCAGGACGGACAGCAGGTTCCTGAGATGACTCCAGAGATCGTTGACGGCATCACTGAGCGCTACATCGAGCTCTACGAAAACATCGTAGGAGAGAAGTTCGAGAAGGCTGAAGGTACAGACATCCTCGCACGCATAGAGAAAAACGTAAGCGAGTGTCTCGCTTCACTATAGTATATCACTATGAAAAGAATCATCACAGTATTGGCCTCGATGCTATGCCTTTGTATAGCATCAGAGGCCAAGCTTGCATTGTCAAGCGTATGCAGCGACGGAATGGTCCTGCAGCAGAACACAGAAGCAGTCATCTGGGGAACAGCAGACGCCGGTGCTCAGATCACGGTAACCCCTTCATGGAACGGAAGAGCCTACAGAGGCAAGGCTGATGCAGAGGGCAGATGGGAAGTAAAGGTTGAGACCCCTGCCGGCAGCTACAAGGCCTACAGCATCTCTGTAAAAGGAGACGGTTCAGCACTCAAGATCAGCGATGTACTGGTCGGAGAAGTGTGGCTTGCATCAGGACAGAGCAACATGGAGATGCCTATGAGAGGCTTCTTCAACTGCCCTGTAGAGAACTCCCTGGAATACATCTGCGCTCCAGCTGCCAAAGAGAAGATCAGAATGTTCACAGTTCCTATCAAGCAGTCATACGAGCCTCTCTATGAGGTAGATGCAAGATGGGAAGGAGCAGAACCTGCAACAGTTCCTGCAATGAGCGCCACAGCATACTTTTATGCACGCAAGCTGAACGAAATGCTTGATATTCCTGTAGGTATTGTTTCATGTGCCTACGGCGGAGCACGTATCGAGAGCTGGACTCCTAAGGAAATCCTCGAGACTTACAGTGACGAGAACCTGGACAAGGCCCACATCGAGGCTACTGAGCACTACCTCCGTCCTTATCTTGCATACAACGCTATGCTTTGCCCTGTAATGGGATACACAATCAAGGGTTTCATCTGGTACCAGGGATGTTCAAACGTCGGCCGACACCATCAGTTCGTCGAGAGAATGAGCAACATGATCAACCACTGGAGAGAGTGCTGGGGTGACACAGACGCACAGCTTCCTTTCTATATGGTAGAGATCGCGCCTTACAGATACAAGCCTGCTACAGCAGTCAGCTATGCTTCATTGCTGCGACTTGCACAGCACGAGGCTGCCCAGACAATTCCAAACTGCGGCATTGTAGTCACAAACGACCTCGTGGACAGCTTTGAAATGGACAACATCCATCCTATGCGCAAGCTCGAGGTCGGCCAGAGACTCGCAAGACTTGCTCTGAACCGCAACTACGGTTTCCACACCGTAGCCTGCGACAGCCCTGAAGCTGTACGCTGTTATCGCCTGCCTGCAGGAAACGAGCTGGGAGTAGAACTTACCCAGACTCCTAACGGCCTGAGCAGATGGATGGAAATCGAAGGTCTTGAAGTGGCAGGAAGCGAAGGTATATTCTATCCTGTAACCTACGCCTACTTCGAGTGGGAGACAAGAGTTTTGAGAGTCAGGTCAGAATTTGTACACGACCCTTGCGAAGTAAGGTACGGATGGGGCGACTTCAAGCCAGGCAACCTCAAGAATGCAGAAGGCCTCCCTGTAGCGCCGTTCAACCTCAAAGTTGAGAAATAAAATCACACTAAAACATAATGAAAGGAACATACGTATTTCTTGCTGACGGATTCGAAATATCCGAAGCGCTCACTACTGTCAACATGCTCCGCAGAGGCGGCGTAAACGTAAAGACAGTTTCTATATATGACGACAGAATTGTCACAAGCTCAAACAGGATCCCTGTTGTGGCAGACATGGCATTCGGAGAATTCAGGGCCTCTACCACATTCGGCCCATGTCTTCCAACAGACGTAATGATCTTCCCGGGCGGAATGCCAGGTTCATCTAACCTTGCGACCTTCCCTAAGCTTATGGACATCATGCTGCAGCACCATGCAGAAGGCGGCACACTTGCAGCCATCTGCGCAGCTCCAAGCGTAGTTCTCGGCCTTCTTCCTACACTCGAAGGCAAGAAGATGACCTGCTACGACGGATTTGAGGAAGCAGTCATTGCAAAGGGAGCAGAATATGTCAAAGAAGGAGTCGTAGTAGACGGCAACATCATAACAGGACGCGGCCCAGGTTGGGCAGTAGAATTCGGCCTTGCAATCCTTGCTCTCATCAAGGGGCAGGAGACAGCAGACAAAGTAAAGGCTGGCCTGATGCTCTAAGAAAAGAGGCTCTCACATCAGTGGGAGCCTTTTTCTATATTGTTATATTTAATTTTGACGTTATCCATTCCTGCAATGTGCGCCTGTCCTCTTCCGACGCAAGGTCTATAGAGTTGAAGCAGGCGAAAGGACCTTTGAAAGAGCGAAGGAGCTCCATCTTGCGGGAGAAATAGCCCGGCTTGTCCTTCGGCTGGAAGAAGAAGAGTCTGCCATCTGCCGGACGGAGTTCAATCTTATGCTGAGAGTCCAGCAATGTATACTGAAGCACTGTCGGAACAAACTGCGAGGCATCCCTGAAGCGATGGCATATATTCCTTCTCAGTATATCCTTATGGGCTTCAAAATACTCTTCATAAACATCACGTCTCAACGCCTTCTGGCAATGAGCCGGCCTTATGTACGACATGCGGGCTCCGGCAAGCATAGCCGCATTCATCTGCAGTCCCTTTGTCGTCACAGCCTTGCTTCCACCCGAATTCCTTTTCAGCAGTCTTGTAAGCCTGTCCCAGAAAATCGATGATCTTCCGCCGTACACAACCGGAGTACCGTCTGGAAGATAGAAATCTTCCGGAGTCACAGGAGCAAGGAGCATCAGATCGTCATTGAATTCAAGGAAGCGGTCACTCAGTCCCGGAATACGCCAGGTCATTGACTCTATAGAAACCGAATTGAAAGTAGGAAGGCAGTCTTCATATCCTTTGAAAAGGACCTTATGATCCACTATCTCCACCGGTATATATCCTTCTGGAAAATTTCTCTCAAGAAAAGCATCAAGACCGGGATCCTGCTCGTCAGTGACTATATAGATCTTATTCAGCCACGGAGCATAACGATTGAGAGAGGCCACGCACCAGAATATCTCACCCAGGTCTGCATAGCGAGTCTCCCCCGCCTTGTCATTTGACATCAGCTGGCCCGCAGAGGCATATTTCATCCTCTTTTCACGATGACGAGCGTCATTGCCGTCAACCCAGGTAATAACAGCATCTATCATTTCTCAAAGCGCGATCTGTTCGGGAACCTCTTTTCGAAGGCTGCAAGCAGTGACTCTCTCATCACTACATACTTCGATTCCGGTATCTTCACATCGTTTATACAGCAGAGCTTCTTCGAAGGAGACTCAAGGAAGGCAGAAAGGGTGTCCATACCTGTGACAGCAAGAGAAAAATGCTTGCCCTGGATCCTCTCGGAGATTGCCATACCTTTATAATATATGTAATCCAGCATCAGGTTCTGATTTACATTAGAATCGTTCCTGACGCGGGAAAGCGTAGCCTTTATATCCTTATCTAGCAGAGCTGAAACTTCCTGGCACTGACTGCGAAGAAGCGGAAGACAGATGTGCTGTGCCCTGACAAATCCAAGTCCCGGCTTCATTCCAAGGGCCTTTCTTGCCATATGGTCCGATCGTCTGCAATGCTTCTTGTACATACCGGATGCAAGGATATGTTTTGAGAAGCCTACCACGATCTTTCCATTCCTGAAGAAGTCCTGAGGGCTGCATTCCTTGACAGGGAAGATGTCGTCGTTGAAGTACAGGTACTCCTCATCCAATCCCTCGATCCTGTGAAGGAACATTTCGATAGTCGTACTGTTGAATGTAGGAAGGTATTCTGCAGGTATGATGTCCTTGTGAAGAACAATCTTCAGGTTTTCCTGGTCAGCCCAAGAAGGTACCTGCGAAGGATGCGAGACCACGAGGTAGACATTTCTGATGAAAGGCATGTTCACCTCAATTCCTCTGAGCAGGTACTTCAAAGTTCCCCAGTCACGGAAACGCTTCTCCATCACAGGGACATTTGTGTACGCCTCATAGTCCTTCTTCCAGAAAGGATCATTACCATCTACGTATGTAATAACGATATCCATAAGCTTTATCAGGTCAACAGGATGCAAATGTAGCAAATTTCGGCAGGAGAAAGCGTTAAAAAAAGATTGAAAGACGTTAAAAAAAAGTTTAAAACTTTAAAAAAAGAGAAAAATCTCGTTTTTCTTTTTTTAAATCACGCAATGCTCTGAATGCCGCAATATAGATTTGCGAACAAAAAGTATGAAACGTCTGATACTTTCAATATGCGCATCGGCGGCTCTAATTCCCTGTTCCGGACAAGTCCGGGGACATATCGGAGCCGGCGTGACAGAGATGCTGACAAAAGAAGCGGCAGGTATATACATAGGTCACAGCTTATCACCGAAGTGGTCAATTGAAAGCGGAGCGGTGTTCAAGCTCCCGCATCACGGAAGGTCAGGCAACGAAGAATGGAAGGAACATGTCAACGAGTTTACAGATGAGGTCACAAAGGAAAAGTCACAAGTACCTGCAAGGTTTACCGTCAGTCTCAGACATTGGAATCACAGTGCCTATGACGGAGGCTGCATACTTGTCGGAATCACGCAGTATGAGGAGAACCTTCCGGTCATACACACCGGAGCCGCCTACTGCATGAAACTGTGCAGGCACATCGGCCTGGACCTGTCCTTCAGGATAAATCTGAACGGATACAGTACGTCCAAGGCCATAACCGGAAACGGGATAACATTAACAATAGACTATTTATTCTGAATATGGGAAAACAGCATCGGGACAGATTCAATCTACAGTCACACATCTCACTTGCTACATCAAACACACCCATTCTGGGACGCATCATCACATTGCTACACCTTGTCCCGGCTGTTCTGTGCGGATGTTCAGATGCGGAACATCCCGCTTATGAAGAGATCCGGAGGGAAATTGGCATCGCTTTGACAAAGAGTCAGGATGTCAAGGGCCCTCTGGACATCTTCGTTTTCGAGGACGACAGGATGCAGAGGCTGGACTGCTATCTGCGTCTTGAAGACTTCAGTTTATGGAAAGGAGGAGTAGTCACCGGAAGCGGAGACCGCATCATATCATTTGTCACAGGAATACAGAAAAAGAAAGAAGACTGGACCGGCATCACTTCCAGAGCGGCTCTGGAGAAGGTTACGGTCAACCTCGAGGATGAAAGCAGAGACGCTGCGATAATGAGCGGGGAAACAACGGGATCCACCGCTGAACTAGTCCCGGTATCAAGCCAGATATGTCTGGAACGGCTCTCATGTGACTTCACCGGGAAACCGTACTCAGACAACAGTATAAAAGAGGTGAAAGTCTACCTGACCAACGTCAATGCCAGCTGCGGAATACTGGCATCAGGAGAGATCTCCCCTACCCGCATCATCAACCAAGGCAGACTTTCGGAGGAAGATCTGGCCGGATTCAAGGATAAAAGCCTTGTCTGTCACCATGTGAAGGATCCTGTAGGAAAGTCAGACAGCTGGACTCCGATAGACTTTCTATGCTATCCGAACAACGCGTCTGAAGAGGGTCCCGGCACACCTTTCACCAGACTGGTCATCGAAGGGAAGGTGGACGGAAGGACATTCTACTGGCCGATCGACATCAACAGGAATGAAAGGCAAGGAGTCGACCGGGCAGGGAGCGGAATAGACAGAGGCAGAAGATACACCTTCGACATAACCATAACCGGTAAAGGAGTGTCTGATCCGGACACCCCGGTAAGTTCTGAATATGTAGACGTAAACTTCAAGATAAAGGAATGGGAAGAACAGGAAGACTATGCAATTTTATTCTGAGACATGCAGCCACAATAGCCGTCATCTGTGCGCCGGGCTGCACCTTCTCAGTTGTCGAAAGAGACGAATATGTGATGACCACAATAAATCTCACAGGAGGTAACATGATCACAAAAGCAGCAGACCCGAACGAGGAGCTCATCACAGACATAAGTCTGATGGTGTTCGACGAGCACGGGGATGCGGAGGAGTGCACATGGTTGACAGGCGGCAGGACCAGCCACATGACAAGGCTCATCAAAGGCAAGAAATATATAATATGCGCCTGTGCCAATTTTGGTCATCAGGTCTACGCAGACAACATAGACGAACTTGACGAAATCACTTACCACATCGCCTATCCGGACGAATATCGTGAAGGCATCCCGATGTGCGCGAGGGCTGAGACTGTTGTCACCAAAGATGGCGAGATAACTGTCGAACTTGAAAGGTTGATGTCAAAGATCAGCCTCAAGATAGACAGGACTATGCTCTCGGAAGATGTGGAGATGAATGTACGCTCCGCCCTTATAGGAAACTGCCCACGCGTCACCAAAGTATTCACCGACAACAGAGCAGAAGATGAAGATGACTGCTTCCCATTGGGATTCTACAGAAACGAGCTCCAGGCTGCCATTCTGAACTCCGATGCCGGAGGCGGTATCAGCAGGGAGATATCCTTATATATGTTGGAAAACCTGCAAGGCGAGATGCCATTCCACGTCGGCAGCGACAGCGACAAGATCTTCGGCAGCAACGACCTGCGAAATCAGACCTGCTCTTACATAGAACTTGAAATAGAGTACAGCTCAGACACTTACATCAGCGGTAGCGAAGGCCTCATCTACAGATTCTACCTTGGAGAAGACAGAAACAACCTCGATGTCAGACGCAACACCCACTACCACATCACGGTGACTCCACAGGACAC
>CANBDZ010000014.1 GCA_947367375.1 uncultured Bacteroidales bacterium
TCTCTCGACTGTCCGCCACTCAACTATAACCCTATTATTAACAACTAAACTAACCTTGATCAGTTAATTTACAAAGGGTGCGCCAAACTAATTGACTCTCTCAATTTTTATATGTTGAATCTTATATGCCGAATCTGTATATCCCACAAAGATCGTAACCACGAAAAGTTCACCGCCAGCGTTCAGGGTACCCAAGGCATATTTCATATTCGAACGCCCCGCCTTATGAGTGATGTTGAACGACCTTGGAGTGTAGGACTTGAAGAATGACTTCAGGATCTCTCTTGCCTGCTTGCGGCTGGAATCGCTCGAGTCGGAAAAGATAGTCACCTCGAGATTGTCCGAGAACCAGGCTGAAAGCTTTTCCGCATCTCCTTGAGTTATGTATTTAGCTATGGGATTGAACACGTCATACCCGCTGTCCTGCGCCTTCGCCGCATTGCAGGAAAGAAACATGGACACAGCCAGAAATATGCCGGTGATATATCGTCTCATTATGTGTATATTGGAATAGCAAGGCAAAGATACTACAATTTTCAAGCCGCACAACCCTTGTCTTTCCATTTGTACATTGGCGGGGTATTTGCAGTATTTTTTATTATATTTGCATGAGATCCCCGGCCAGGTCGGGGATGACTTAAGATATATGTACCTATGAAAATCACATTGCTCACAGTAGGAAAGACAGACAGAGACTGGGTAAAGCAGGGGCTGGACATCTATGTGTCACGCCTCAAGCACTACATCCCTTTCTCCATCGTGGAGATTCCGGAGTTGAAGAACGTATCTGCTTTAACTAAAGAGCAGATCAAGACACGTGAGGGAGAACTCATATTGAAGAATCTGCGTCCTACCGACGACGTCATACTCCTGGACGAAAGGGGAAAGGAGTACTCATCTGTAGAACTGGCAAAGGTGATTCAGGACAAGATCTCATACGAAGGAAAAGACATAGTATATATAATAGGTGGAGCATACGGATTTTCGGAAGCTGTGTACAAGAGGGCTAACTCAAAGCTCTCGCTTTCGAAAATGACCTTCTCCCACCAGATGGTAAGAGCTATATTCACTGAGCAGATCTACAGAGCCTTCACTATAATGAAGGGAGAGCCTTACCACCATGAGTAGCATCACTTAAGATGAAGAAGAGGAAATGGCTACATAAAAGGCTGCCGCTTGTTGCCCTGCTTCTGTCCCTCCTGCTTTTCGTGCTGTCAATGGCAAGTGACAATGCAGGAAGCGACACCGATAAGGTTGCTGACAAGGTGGGCAGGCGTGTCGAAAGAAGGCTGGAGATTCTTCAGCAGTACAGCCTTATGGCACTTGACACTGACAGGGAGAGATTCATCCTGCCGGACGGGCTGCCGGACGACATGGTGATATACAGATATATCAACGACTCACTTCAGTCCTGGGCCAACCAGTTCTCCATCATCAATGACGACATCTCGTCATTCCACGTGTTCCAAAGACTCACCTACAGAGAGAACAACATGGTGTCGCCTCTGAGCAACATTGGTGAACAGATTGCATATATGGACATCGGACCGAAATGGTACATAACGATGGCCTTGAGCAACAATGACAATGTGAAGGTTATCGCGGGCCTTGAAATAAAGAACACACTCATCGACGATGCCCACAAGAACGAAAACGGAGTGAATCCTAAGCTCAAGATTGCAGGACACTACTCCGTAATGCCGCTTTCTGAGAATGGAGGTTCGTGTGTGACCATAGACGGCACTCCTCTGTTCAAGATACTTTATGACAGCAGCCAGGCCAGTCAGTTCTTCGACAACTCGATGCTCAGATGGGTGGCTGTAATGCTGCTGGTCTTTGCCTTGATGATGTTCTTTGCAGGACACAGGACCATTAAAGTGTACAGTGTAGTTGTCTCCACCATCATTTTGCTTTTCCTGATGTCCTTCATCTGGGGACTGCAGATGAACGGTTCTTCCGGCCTGTTCTCACCTACAATCTACGCCGACGGAGGTATATTCCTTTCACTTGGAGCGCTTATCCTGACCAACACGCTCATTACCCTTCTGATAACCTGCAACTACCTTGTACGCAACAGGGTCACCGCCATGATGCGTATGAGCCGCAAGAATTTCAGGAAATGGATGGGCGGATATGGAGTATTCCTTATTATATGCATTATCTGCACTATAATATATACCCACCTCACGCTGAAGAGTCTCCTCACAAACTCGAACATCTCTATGGAGCTCTACAGGTGGAACACGAACATATTCTACACTACCCTGGTATACCTTTCATACACCGGCCTGCTGTTCAGTATCCTGCTCATCATACAGTCACTCAGATCTGTGGTGAAAGAGTTCACCGGCTTCAAATACGACATGCTTTCAACAAAGGCATTGGTAGTATTCGCCTTTATCTGCGCAGCCTATTTCACCTTGACTTCCAGTCAGCTGGGCTTCAAGAAGGAACAGAACAGGGTGGCTGTGTGGGCCAACAGGCTGTCTGTGGAAAGAGACCTTGGCCTGGAGATCCAGCTGAGGACGGCAGAGGAAGGCATCGCATATGACCAGCTTATCTCGACCCTCGCCTTCATGGAGAACACCGGCTATATGATCCAGAACAGGATAAGGGACTTCTACCTGAACAGGTTGAGACAGAACTACAATATAGATGTAAAGTTGTTCAGGGAGGACGATGTCGCCGGCCAGCATTTCCTCAACAACATCATGCGCTCAAGCACTCCGATAGCATCCGGATCGCACTTCATGTTCCTCACTGATGACAACGGACATAGCAGATATGTAGGAGCCTTCCTGTTCTACAAACAGTCCAGCGGTCTGATGAGGATGCTCGTCACCATAGAGTCCAACTCAAACCAGGACGATCACGGCTACAACAGCATTCTGGGAGCAATCTCAAAGCCTGGAGACATCAACATCCCGTCACTCTACTCGTATGCGAAGTACAAAAACGGAAGGCTTATGTCCTATAAGGGCAACTTCCCGTACCCGACATATTACAATACCGACAATGACGGACGCGTGCTCAGCAACAAACGCGAGGTAAACAGGGAGAAAGGACATGTACACTTCATTAATCCTGTAAGCGAAAACGAGCTCATCATCATCTCGCGCTCAAAACGAGGAGGAATTGTGTACTTCATATCATTCTCTTACCTCTTCCTGATCTTGAGCGGAATGTTGACCATCTTTGCACAGTCCCGTTACAAAAAGAAACCTTTCAGGAAGAACTACTTCAAAAACAGGATCAACACCATCCTGTTCACTTCGTCCATCCTGATTCTCATCAGTATGACTGCAGTCAGCGTTTTCTTTGTGTACACACGTAACGAGGAGAGCATGAGTGACCTCATGTCATCAAGGATCACTACCATACAGGCCCTTATCGAAAGACAGACCAGAACAGTTAAGGACTGGCAGAGCTTGAACTCACAGGAGTTCTCCACTCTCCTTGAGAATATCGGTTCGACCACCAAGTCCGACATCACTCTGTACACACCGGGAGGAACAGTGTTCCTTTCAACAACACCTGAGGTGTTCGAACAGAGAGTACTTGGAAGCCGAATAAATTATGAAGCATATTACAATATATATGACCAGCACCAGAGGTTCTTCATACATCGCGAGAAGATAGCTGGATTCAAATACTGGGCGATGTATGCCCCTATATTCAATGACAACGGACAGACTGTTGCCATCATCGGCGTACCTTATACTGACAGAAACTTCAACTTTGAGCGTGAGGCATTCTTCCATGCTGCCCTCATCTTCAACTTCTTCATACTTCTGCTCATAGCCTCGCTCCTTTTCAGTACACGAGAGGTGAACTCGCTGTTCTCCCCTCTCATGGAGATGGGTAAGAAGATGAATGTGGCCGACATCCACGACCTTAAGACAATCTCATATAACCGTGAAGATGAGATTTCTTCGCTTGTCGAAGCATATAACCGAATGGTGCGTGACCTTTCCGAGTCCACAAGACTCCTCGCCCAGGCAGAGCGTGACAAGGCGTGGAGCCAGATGGCGCGACAGGTTGCCCATGAGATCAAGAACCCTCTCACCCCTATCAAACTGCAATTGCAGTGGATAATACGTCTCAAGGAGATGAACAACCCGGCTTGGGAAGATAAGTTCAATGAAGTGTCCAAGGTCATCCTGGAGCACATCGACATCCTTACTGAGACAGCAAATGAGTTCTCTACTTTTGCCAAGCTCTACAGCGAGGACCCTGTCCTGATCGACCTTGACCTCATCCTCAAGGACCAGCTGGTCATCTTTGACAACAGAGAGAATGTGAAGATCTCATATATAGGTATGGAGAAGGCGTTTGTAATGGCTCCTAAGCCTCAGCTCATCCGTGTCTTTGTCAACCTGATTACCAATGCAGTCCAGGCTGTGGAGATGCACCACAAGGAGACTCCAGAGGATGGAGCTAAAAAAGGCCGTGTACTCATCTGTCTGAGGAAGAGCACACGGGACGGTTACTATGATGTAGTTGTAGAAGACAACGGACATGGAGTGAAGGAAGAGAACCTCGACAAGCTCTTTACACCAAACTTCACCACCAAGAGTTCGGGAACAGGTCTGGGACTTGCCATCTGCCGCAACATCATCGAGAAGTGCGACGGAGAGATCCGCTATCAGAAGTCCCACCTGCTGGGAGGAGCATCATTCATCGTGACGCTCCCTGTACACGAAGTCTAAAGAACGTAAGCCTTCACATCAGCTGCTGTGATGCGGTCTCCGGAAAGGATCATAAGTCTCTCCACAACGTTGCGAAGTTCACGGATGTTTCCTGTCCAGGATTTTTCCACAAGAAGTTTCATCGCATCAGGATCTACAGCACGGACAGGCATACCTGTCTCTGAACTGATCTGATCAAGGAAGTGGTCCACAAGAAGAGGAATGTCTGACTTGCGCTGGTCAAGTGCAGGGACATTGATGACTATTACACTGAGACGGTGATAGAGGTCTTCTCTGAAAGTTCCCTTCTCAATCTCTTCCCTGAGGTTCTTGTTAGTCGCTGCAAGTACTCGCACATCCACTGTGATGTCCTTGTCGCTTCCTACGCGGGAGATCTTCTTCTCCTGAAGCGCTCTGAGCACCTTTGCCTGAGCGGCAAGCGACATATCTCCGATCTCGTCCAGGAAAAGCGTACCGCCATCGGCCTGTTCAAACTTGCCCTTATGCTGTTTTACAGCTGAGGTAAAGGAACCTTTCTCATGGCCAAAGAGCTCACTTTCGATGAGTTCAGACGGGATTGCCGCACAGTTAACTTCAATGTAAGGGGCTGCCGAACGGTTGCTCTTCTGATGAAGATTTCTTGCCACGAGTTCCTTTCCTGTACCGTTGGAACCACAGATAAGCACTCTGGCATCTGTCGGAGCCACTTTGTCTATCATTTCCTTGATATGCAGAAGGGCCTCAGACTCACCTATCATCTCCTGACCATATACTTTCTTCTTCAGGACCTTGGTCTCCTTGACAAGAGTCACCTTTTCTGTAGCGTTCTTGATGGTGATAAGGATACGGTTCAAGTCGAGCGGCTTTGGAATAAAATCAAAAGCGCCTCGTTTGATGCAAGCTACAGCTGAATTGATGTCACCGTGACCGGAAATCATCACGATGGCTGCATCTATTCCCATAGCAACAAGGCGGTCCAGGACTTCATCTCCGTCCATTTCCGGCATCTTGATGTCGCAGAAGATCACATCATATTTCTCCTTCTCCACCATAGCGATGCCCTGCACGCCGTTCTCAGCTGTTTCCACTTCATATCCTTCAAGCATCAGGATCTCCTTGAGAGAATTTCTGATCGCTCTTTCGTCATCGATAACAAGAATCTTCATAAGTCTTACAATTAAAATCCCATTGGGGGACAGGTTACAAATATCGACATTTTTGGGAGTTTACGCAATATTTTATATTTTTGTCTGATTTTACGTTTATTCACGAGCACTGATGAATATACCTGATATTATTATCGCCATCGACGGCTACTCTTCGACTGGAAAAAGCTCTTTTGCGAAAGTCATCGCAAAAGAATTTTCCTTCTTATACCTTGATTCCGGGGCACTGTACAGAGGTGTCACGCTTTTCGCCATAGAGAACGGATTAATCGACGACGACTGTACAATAGACGTGCCAGAACTTGAGAAGGCACTCGAAACTCTGGATGTACATTTTGGAGAGGGCGGCACATACATCGCTGACAGATGCGTGGAGCAGGACATCAGGTCACTCGCAGTAGCGGACAAGGTGAGCCCGATAGCCACTGTGGCACAAGTGCGTAACTATGTGGACCGCAAGCTGCGTGAATTCGGAAGCAGGAGGCGTGTGGTGATGGACGGCCGTGACATCGGAACCACTGTGTTCCCTGATGCAGAGCTGAAGATCTTCATGACAGCTGACACTCAGATCAGAGCTGTCAGAAGAGCTGACGAGATGCGTGCAAAAGGTATGGAAGCCGACATCGAAGACGTAAAGAAGAATCTTCTTGAGCGCGACTACATCGACTCTCACCGTGAGGTGTCTCCTTTGAGCAAGGCAGCAGATGCTGTCGAGCTTGACAACACCCACATGACAATGGAAGACCAGATGGTCTGGCTCAGGAATCTAATCTCCGAAAGATTCGGATGCTAATGCTGTAATTATGCTTACGGTTGATATTGACAGCAATTCAGGTTTCTGCGCAGGTGTCATCAAAGCCATCAGCAAGGCCGAAGACTTCCTGAAGTCCGGCAGGCGCCTTTATTCTCTCGGCGCCATAGTTCATAATGACGCTGAACTCAACAGACTGAACGAAAAAGGTCTTGTCACCATCGACAAGGAGGACCTTGAGGAGATGGTTGACGCACACGGAGAGGTCCTTCTGATAAGGGCTCATGGAGAGCCCCCGCACACCTATAGCCAGGCCGAAAGTCTTGGATTCAAGATAATTGACTGCACCTGTCAGGTGGTGCTCCAGCTTCAAAAAAGGATCAGAGAAGCACATGAGAAGCACGTGACTGAGGGAAAAGGACAGATAATCATATTCGGAAAGATAGGACACGCCGAAGTGCTGGGACTTGTCGGACAGACAGGCGGAGACGCCATTGTAGTAGAGAACATAATGATGATGGAAGAGCTTATCGAAGACGGCACCATCAGACTCGACGTTCCGACAGAAGTGTTCAGCCAGACTACAAAGAGTCCGGCAGAATACTCAAGACTTTGCGAAAGGCTTGAGGAGGAGATGGGCAAAGGGCTGTTGAACATCCACAAGACAATATGCTCTCAGGTGGCGACCCGCCATGAGAAACTCGCCAAGTTTGCTCTCGAGCATGACATCATCATCTTTGTATCTGGAAAGGCAAGCTCAAACGGAAAGGTTCTGTGTGATCTCTGCAAGTCAGTGAACATCAGAAGCTATCACATAGACTCAGTGTCCGAAATAAAGAGAGAGTGGTTCAGAGCAGACGACAAGGTCGGAGTGTGCGGAGCCACATCGACCCCGAAGTGGCTGCTGGAGGAAGTGAGCGAGTACATTCTGGATCTAAACAAGTATGTACCAGCGTGGGAGGAAAAATTCCCTGAAGCCTAAAAATTTGGTGGAAAGCGTACATTTTTATATTTTTGCAGCCGATTTTTGAAAATATACTATATAAAATAATAATCTATTATGGCAACAACAGCTGATTTCAAGAACGGACTCTACCTTAACTACAACGGAAAGCCATGCCAGATCGTATGGTTCCAGCACGTTAAGCCAGGTAAAGGTCCAGCTTTCGTAAAGACAAAACTCAGAAACCTCGAGAACGGTCGTATCCTTGAGAACACCTTCACTGCAGGTGCAAAGATTGACACTATCAATGTAGAGAGAAGACCTTACCAGTTCCTTTACAAGGATGAGGACGGATTCAACTTCATGCACGAAGAGACTTACGAGCAGATCCACCTCGACACTGACCTCGTTGACAACGCAGACCTTATGAAGGAAGGCCAGCACGTAGAGATGATGTTCCTCGCTGACGAGGAGCGCTGCCTCACTTGCGAGCTCCCTACTTATGTTGAGCTTGAGGTAACTTACACTGAGCCTGCAGTTAAGGGCGACACAGCTTCTACTAACGCTCAGAAGGAGATCACTCTCGAGACTGGAGCAATCATCATGGCTCCTCTCTTCATCAACATCGGAGAGAAGATCCGCGTGAACACTACTGACCGTTCATACGGTGAGCGCGTGAAGTAATTCAGGCGAAGAGTTCGCGAAGAACTTTTAAAGAATTTACATTTACAGCGGATTCGCTGTGAAATTCGATATAGCGGAGGATTTCCTCCGCTATTTCATTTCGTACCTGTCCCGAAAGAGGAATCATCATAGACTCCACAAAGGACGTGGTCATAAATTTCTCCACTATAGGATAATGCTCTCCAACAAACGGCAGCAGATCCTGCGAGCTTGGGCTGAAGCCCAAAACCATTGCAAGTTCGAGAAGGAAACGCAGATGGAAATTGCTGAAGTCGTCTTTAATGGCATCCAGAAGCAATATGTTCTTCTCACACCATTCAAAAAGCCCGTGTTCATTGGTGCCGTCCTTTATGACACGATAGAGCACCTCGCTCATGAACATGGTCATGGAGTTCTTGTACAAGCTGTTGCGTATTCCAAGAAGAGGATGCATTGCGACAGGATTCCTCATGGTGTAGAGGTTTGACTTCGAAGACTCCACCACAGTCGCTTCTAATATATTCAATGGAAGAAAGAGGGACATGACCGACTTCTTACCCACTCCCTTTATAATAAAACTTCGTCGACCATACTCTTTGCTGAGAGTATGGACGACGAGCGAATTCTCACCGTATCGGGTGGTGTGTAATACTATAAGTTCTGTGTCTTTAACCATTCTGCCATAGCGCGGAGGGCCTTTCCTCTGTGAGAGATTTCGTTCTTCTGCTCCTCCGTGATGTCTGCGAGAGTCTGTCCCGGGTACTCGTCTGCGATGAAGATAGGATCGTAGCCGAAGCCGCCGTTTCCTGATTTCTCACGTGCAATCTCTCCCTCGAGAGTTCCCTCGAACATCTTGATCTCTCCGTTTATAATCAATGTGATGACGCTCTTGAACCTTGCCCTTCTTGAAGGCTTCTTTGTCTTGAGTCCAAGTGATGCAGCCATACTGCGCTCGCTTTCAAGAACTTCAAGTTCGTGTAGGACCTTATCCATATTTTTGTTGAAGTCCTTGTCGTCACCTGCATATCTTGCTGTATATACTCCCGGTGCACCGCCAAGGGCGTCAACCTCAAGTCCTGTGTCGTCTGCGAAACAATTGCAGGCGCATATATCATAGAGATACTGAGCCTTCTGGAGTGAGTTGGCTCTCAATGTATTTCCTGTCTCAGGGATGTCTTCTGTGATCCCTACCTGTGCTAAAGAAGACAATTCGAATCCGTCTCCTAAAATTTCCGAAGCTTCACGCAGTTTTCCGCTGTTGCCCGTTGCAAAAACAAGTTTCATAATAACTGCCAATTAATCTTTTACTACTAAAAACCGCTGCAAAGGTATAAAAATATTCGTATTTTTGTGGCATTATATATGCGATGTCGCACATCGCAAATTTCAAACCGCATATGAAACATCACATTACCATATTCCTTGCCGCTGCAGCGATGTTTATTGCTGCCGGCCGCACCGCAGAAGCACAGTCCCAGGGTTTCAAGCTGGGTCAATGGATAGAAATTCAGAACTCGATCCTCAGAGAACTCAATTCATCATATGTAGATTCGCTACAGATAGACAGAATCATGAGAAAGGGAGTGGATGCCATGCTCGAGGAGCTGGATCCTTACACCATCTACATCCCTGAGGAGGAAAATGAAGACCTGCAGATGTTGCTTTCCAAGACATATGGAGGCATAGGTGCAATCATCCACAAGAAGAAGGAGGACAACGTCATCATCAATGAGCCATATGCCGGATCTCCTGCGCAGAAGTACGGTCTTCAGTGCGGAGATGAGATCATCGCCATTGACGGAGTGCCTACCAAAGGACTTGAATCGCAGGAGAGCAGCAACAGGATGAAGGGAAAGCCTGGTACATCTGTGACATTCAAGGTGAAGAAGGTCCGCACAGGCGACACCCTGGACATCAACATCATCCGTGAGCGTATTCATTTCCCAGACATTGAATATGCAGGAATGCTTGATGACACCACAGGTTATATCCTTCAGACAGGATTTACCGACAACGTGTCAGCGGAGCTGAGAGAAAAGTTCCTGGAGATGAAGGGCAAGGGTATGAAGAGATTCGTGCTTGACCTTCGCGGAAACGGAGGCGGACTTATGAGCGAGGCGATAAACATCGTGTCACTTTTTGTACCTAAGGGCTCGCTCGTGGTTTCATCAAAAGGAAACAACGTTTCTACAGTAAACAAGTACTACACGACTACAGAGCCGATCGACACAGAAATGCCTATAATCGTGATGATTGATTCAGGCTCAGCATCTTCTTCTGAAATCGTGTCCGGAGCGCTTCAAGATCTGGACAGGGCAACGATAATGGGCAAAAGAAGCTACGGAAAGGGCCTTGTGCAGTCAATCAAGCCTATAGCATACAACGGACAGCTGAAGGTCACCACATCCAAATACTACACTCCAAGCGGCCGCTGCGTCCAGGCTATTGACTATACTCATCGCAATGATGATGGCAGCGTAGGTCATATTCCTGACTCACTCACACGCGAGTTCAAGACTGCCGGCGGAAGAACAGTTCGTGACGGCGGCGGAATCACTCCGGATGTAGACATCGACGTGCCGGACTATAGCAGACTTGTGTATGCTCTGGTTCTTGGTGGAGTAATCGACCAGTATGTAATCGACTATGCACGCAAACATGAAAGCATACCAGCAGTCGAGGACTTCCACTACACTGACGCTGATTTTGAAGACTTCATCAGGTTTGCAAAGACTCAGGACTTCGACTACAGAAGCAGCGCAAAGACTCTTTATGACCAGATGAAGAAGGAGCTTGTCAAGGACGGTCTTGCAGATGCAATGAAACCGGAGCTCGAGGCTATGGAGAAAGCCCTCGAGATGGACAAGGAAAGATTCATCCGTCTCAAGAAGGATGAGATCATTCCGTTCATCGAGGAGGAGCTTGCGACACGCTACTGGTTCCAGGAAGCAGGAGTTGTCGTACGTCTCCGCTACGACGAGCAGCTTAAAACAGCACTGACCAAGCCATTGATATGCCTTGGTCAGTAACTATCGGTATATTTTAACTTCCTTATTTCAGAAGCAGGGATTTGATATATCCCTCCTGCGGAACGCAGTTTTCAAACTTGCTGGCTTCGATGAAGTCGAGCATGGCTTTCTTTGCAGTCTCCTGATCTGGACGGGCAGCGCGGATTTCGAAGAATGTAGCGCGCGGTGCCTCTGAAAACTCTATCACCTTATCCCAGTTCTCCGGCGGAGTTATGCCGCTGAAGCATGAGTTGCGGATCTTCTTGTAAGGCCAGAAGGTGTAGCCGATATTGGCTTCCTGCATGGTCCTGCAGAAGGTCTCCTGCCACTCGTCAGTGTTGTGTCCGATCTCTCCCATATACATAGGAAGATTTGTACTGTCACGGAACTCGATGAAGTTCATTATGGCCGGACGTATAGGATCCCCTCCATAGCGGTGACAGGTCCACATGAGCTTGTCATCATAGGTCCAGTCCTTGAACGGCTGGAAGTTGCCGTTCCACTGAGGTGCGCCAAGCATAATGATGTGGTTGGTGTCCACTTCTCTGATGGCAGCTGTCACCCTCTTGTGAAGAGGCTCAAGCTTCTCATTGAGATCCTCGACATTATCAAAATATGGTGCGATAGGCTCGTTGATAAGGTCATATGCCAAGACCATAGGTTCATCCTTATAGTATTCAGCGATCTTCTTCCAGATGTCGCAGAAAAGCTGCTGGGAAGCCTCGCTTTCGAGCAGCCAAGGGTAGCCGTAGCTGTCGTCGATGTTGTCGCCTGTCTGTCCTCCTGGAGCATCGTGCATATCGAGGATGACATAGAGACCATATTTACGGCACCAGCCGATGGCATCGTCAAGCCTCTTGAAGCCATCCTGACCGGAAGTCAGTCCCATATAGTCCTCATCAGTGAAGAGCTTGTAGTGGAACGGAATACGGATGGTATTGGCGCCTGTTGAGGCGATGAACTCGATGTCCTTTTCTGTCACATAGTTGTCCTTGAACATCTTCCAGAACTCAGCGGTGAAGTCAGGGCCGACCATTTCGCAGAACATCTGATCAATCAGTCTCGCCGAATTTGTCTTCTGAAAGCCGAACATATAGCCCTCCGGATTCAACCAGTTGCCGAGGTTTGTTCCCTTGATGAAGAACTTTGAACCGTCAGGAGCCACGAGGTCCTGTCCGTCTATCCTGATGAAGTCAGAAGATGAGACTGCAGAGTCAGGGTTGCCGCAGCCGACCATAAGACCTGCAACGAGTGCAAGCAAAGCCAATCGTAAAGTTTTCATATCCGTTAAAGTTTGTTTAATTCTCTGTCAAGCCACTGAAGACGTTTGGTATAGAATTCCTTGAGATAGTCGACTTCTTTTTCATAAGATCCCAAAGAAGGGAACTTAACCCAGTCAACCGAATCCCATATGCTCCAGACCTGGAAGTTCCTCTCCTGGGCCTTTGCCAGCGTGAGTGCCTGGTCATCGATGAATTCCGGTATCTTCTCAAACTCCGGCATAAGCTCGTTCCAACGCTTCTGTACCTTATCGACAAATGCAGGGTCCGCAAACAAATATGGGAACCATTTGTCTATCTTGATCCAGAAATTCTCAGGACCGTTACCCACTCCATCCCAGAAATAACCGCAGTTTCCAAGAGTCAGGTCGAAGTCCCAAAGGTGGTACATCTCCATCTTCTTGCCGCGTTCCTTGGTGATGAACGAGCTCTTGCGGAGGTTTCCATCAACGTTCTTTGTAAGTTCCTGGACGATGTAGAAGTCGATGAAAGAATCAACATCTATATATTTAGGATAGCCTGTTGACTCTGAGAAATCCTTCGACTTCAATGCATTCTCGAAAGAGTCGAAAAGTCCTTTGACATAAGCAAGCTGCTGTGCAGTAGGCTCCTCCGGATCGCTGAACATCATAGGAACTCCCATTGCTGTCCACCAGCAGGTAGTCTCGTCCTGCTGTTCCTCGATCTCAAGGTAATAGCCACCTGTAAGAGCATCACCTTCGTTGTCATTCTCCCCTACTACATCTATATCCACACGGTCTGATGAGACCTTCTTGTGTTCGCAGAGAGTATAGACTCCCTGATAGTAGCCGTTAAGGTACACCTCAACACTGCGCATGCGCGGTGTCCAGCTGAATCCGCAGATTTCCGACAGCTTCATAGCCACAATGTTGCGGATAAGGGTTCTGTCAGCATAGTTGGCAAGCAGAGCCCACTCTTTGTCCGCCGGCATACCGAGGAGTGAAGCCTTTGAGTCGAGTTTCACCTTCCAAGGCTTCTTAGGGAAGCTCCAGGTAGAGTTTCCGCGGCCTCTTATGCCCATGTCAGCTGTAAACTCTTCGACATCGCTGTACAGCTTTTCCGGATCCCAGATTCTTATGGTTCCATCGACATAGTTCTTCTTGTCATTGATAGGAGCCGAATTCTTGGTAGTGAGGTAGATTATAGGAATGTGCTGCCTTCTTTCTATTTCCGCCAGCTCATCCTTCTCTTCTTCAAGCACCTTGCTCGGGAATGTCAGAATGGTGCGGTTGCTCAGATGAGCATAGAGGGTCTTGGAGTCGAAGTAGACATACACAGGAAGTGACTGCTCATCCGACAGATTGGAATCCACCTTGATGCCTCGCACGACTCCATCCACAGACCACCAGTTGCCAGACACTTCAACTTTTGAAGGAGTCTTGGCTGTGCAGTCGTGGATCTCGAATGCAGTGGCTGCTATTGTCAACTTGCTGCCGTCAGTGAAGCTGAGCACACAGCTTGTGTTCTGATGCTCTGCCGATTGGAAGATCTTACCGTCCTTATATGCCTGCACAAGCTCCACGAATCCCACCGGCTGCTCAGGCGTTTTTTGAGCATCTGCTTCTTTCTCACAGCCTGAGAAAAGGAGGCTGAGAGAAAGAAGCAGAGACATTACGTTTATATATACCTTCATTGTTTGTTACTTGACAACAAATGAAACAGGTTCGCCTGAAGCTGAGTCTCCGGCTACCCAGAGTCTGAAGTCACCCGGTTCAACAACGTACTCCATATCGAAGTTCCAGAATGCGAGTTCTGCAACAGGAAGCTCGAATGTAACTGTCTTGGTCTCACCTGGGGCCAAAGTGATTCTCTCGAATCTCTTGAGTTCCTTTACAGGGCGGACTACTGAACCTACGCAGTCCTGTACATAGAGCTGAGCCACCTCTGTAGCCTCATATTTTCCTTTGTTCTTGAGGTCGAAGCTTACGCGGATAACATCATTCTCAGAAAGCTCTGCCTTCTCAAGCACTGGTGCACCATACTCGAAAGTTGTATAGCTGAGACCGTATCCGAATGGGAAGAGAGGGCCGTATCCTGTGTCAAGGTAGAAAGAAGTACATCCGAGGGATGTCTGACCAGCCTCTACAGGGATGTCCTTGAGGAGAGTCTCTGTACCGTTGTTAGGACGGCCTGTGTTGTTGTGGTTATAATAGAAAGGAGCCTGTCCTGCATCGCGGAGGAAAGTCATAGGAAGCTTTCCTGAAGGGACTGCCTTACCTTTGATGAGGTCAGCAAGTGCAGGACCTCCCATTGTTCCCGGATGGAAAGAGTAGAGCATAGCGTCGCAGTTTGCAAGGTCACGCTCGATAGTAAGAGGACGGCCTGCCATCACTACTACAACTACCGGCTTGCCTGTCTTTGACATCTCAGCGATGAGCTCGCTCTGAGCGCCCTGAAGATCGAGGTTAGAGAGTGAGTGAGCCTCACCTGAAAGGATGGACTCTTCACCAACGAACACCACTACAGCATCAGCCTTTGCAGCTGCCTTGCGCACCTTTGCAAAGTCCTTTGTGTTCTCGTCACGGCTGTACTTCAAGCCTGGTTCCCAGATCACATTGTACTCTTCTCTGAGTGCTGTAAGAGGAGTCACAGTGTGCTCCTTCTGACCGTCGAACACCCATGTTCCCATCTGCTCGTATGGTGCATCTGCAAGAGGACCAGTAACGAGGATAGTCTTTGCCTTGTCAAGAGGAAGGACATTCTTCTTGTTCTGAAGAAGGATTGCAGACTCTACTGCACACTGCTTTGCAGCTTCAAGGTGCTCTGGAGCATAGTCAACTCTTGCCGAAGCTGTCTCATCCACATATGGGTTCTCGAAGAGACCGAGTTCGAACTTGAGCTTGAGGATGTTGCGCACTGCACGGTCAATCTCCTTTTCAGAGATCTTGCCCTCTTTTACGAGTTCCTCGATGTACTGGATGAAGCCGTAAGACATCATGTCCATATCAACACCTGCATTCACAGCCTGCTCTGCTGTGTGCTTGAGGTCACGCGAGAAACCGTGTGCGATCATTTCACCGGCTGAGTTCCAGTCTGTAACGATCATTCCGTCCCATCCCCACTCGCCGCGGAGCACGTCCTTGAGAAGCCACTTGTTACCTGTTGAAGGAACGCCGTCGATCTCATTGAACGAAGTCATGAGGGTTGCAGCTCCAGCCTCTGCTGTAGCCTTGAATGCAGGGAAATATGTGTTACGGAGCGAACGCTCTGAAATCATTGTAGAGTTATAGTCACGTCCACCTTCAGCAGCGCCGTAGCCTACAAAATGCTTGATGCAGGCAGCCATAGAAGTAGGATCGCTCAGGTCGTCTCCCTGATAACCCTTCACCATAGCCACACCCATCTGGACATCAAGGTATGGGTCTTCACCTGAGCCCTCTGCAACACGTCCCCAACGAGGGTCACGTGCAACGTCAAGCATAGGAGAGAATGTCCATCTCACACCGCTTGCAGTCGCCTCAACAGCAGAAATACGGGCACCCTTCTCAACGATGGCAGGGTCGAAAGTCGCAGCCTGTCCGAGAGGAATAGGGAATATAGTATGGAAGCCGTGGATCACATCACGAGCAACGAGGATAGGAATACCAAGTCGGCTTTCCTCCACAGCGGCCTTCTGCACGATGTTGATTGCCTTTACATCAGTACAGTTCAAGATGCTGCCCACATTACCGGCTGCAGCTTCGTTCTTAAGTTCGGCACCACCTGAAAGCTGGTTCATCTGGCCGATCTTTTCCTGCAAAGTCATCTTAGAAAGCAGTTCGTCCACTCTCTTGTCAGTTTCAGTCTGAGCAGTGCAACTTGTTGCAGCAAGGAGCACAGCGATACTGAGGATAAATCTTACTCTTTTCATACGATTATTTTAGATATTGGTTATTTCTTCTGGAACACACGCACATAATCAATTTCCATTCGGGCAGGGCCGTCGTCAAGGGCTGTAATCTGGTCAATATCCCAGATTCCAGGGAAATTGCCTCCGACGGCAAGGTTAAGAAGGATGAAGTTGTCCTTGCGGAACTCGTCATTGCCGAAGTCCTCGATCTTCATCTCAAAATAAGGCTCGACCGAAGGATACTTCTCTATATCTATATATGTCCTTACATATTCCTCATCCCAGATACAGGTGAAGGTGTGGAACTCTCCGTCCTGTACTGAGTAGGTGTTTGTAATGTCGTGCGCATAGTACTGATGATGAGGAACGCCCCAGTGGCAGGCTCCGTTGAGGAACTGCTCTGATGTGCCGTCCTTGATGCCGTTTGAGTGGCCCATCTCGAGGATGTCGATCTCACCGCAGTTAGGCCATCCGAGGGTCTTGATGTCATTTCCCATCATCCAGAATGCCGGCCAAAGGCCGTCTGCTGTCTTTGGAAGCTTGATGGAAGCGACCACATAGCCGTACTTGAACTCGAACTTGCCGAGGGTTATCAGTCTGGCAGATGTTACAGGAGCTCCGTTGAAGTCTTCCTTCACTGCAGTCATGACGAGCTTGCCATCCTGGACATCGACATTTTCCTTGCGGCCAGTATAGAACTGAAGTTCGTTGTTTCCCCAACCGTGACCGCCGTACTCCGGAGTCCAGTTGGCGGTATTTAGAGAGTCACCGTCGAACTCGTCACTCCATATGAGTTCATATCCCTCAGGGATATACATCTCCTGCTTCGCAGGTCCTGCGCAGGAAGCCATAGCGACCGCTATGGCTCCGAGGATGAGTGTCTTATGATATATATTCATAATTATTCAGCGATTTGGAAGACACGTACATAATCGATCTCGAATGTTGCCGGGAGGCAGCTTTCATCCACACCGTACATTCCTCCCCAGTCTCCTCCCCAAGCGAGGTTGAGCTTGAGCTGGAAAGGCTTGTTGAACGGCCAGGTGTCTGCGTTGCGGCCCTTCGAGTAGTTGTCAGGGTTGTAATAGAAGAGCTGGACACCGTCCACATAGGTCTTGATGTACTCCGGAGTCCACTCGAGAGCGTAGGTGTGGAACTCATCCATTACTGTAGATATCTTCTTTGCAGCGGTCTTCTGAGTACCGATTGCGTGATAGTAGGCCTTGCAGTGGATTGACGACGACACCTCTGTAGGGACACAGCCTACGTGCTCCATAATGTCTATCTCACCACCTTCCGGCCAGCCAGACCAAGTGGTAGGCATCATCCAGAATGCCGGCCAGGTACCCTTTCCTCTCGGAAGTTTGAGGCGTGCCTCGAAGTAGCCATAGGTCCAGCCTTCGTTTGTATTCACACGGGCAGAGTACACTCTGTTTCCGTCCTTGATCGCACGGATCTTGAGGGTGCCGTCGCTGACGTCAGCTGTCACGATGTCGCCCTTCTTTCCGGCAATATATGTCTGAAGTTCATTGTTCACCCAGCCAGGTTCTGCCGTCTCATACCACCATTTCCTGGTATCAGGGAGACCTGTAGCTGATTCATTGAACTCCTCCTGCCATACAAGTGTGTATCCCGCAGGAGTAGGGATTTCAGGCTCTACATACTCAGCAGTCTCAGGCTTTGAGAAACCTGCCGGCGCTGTAAATCCTGTCCATACATAGATCTTTGTAAGGTTAGGATTGCCTGTCGCATTCATAGTCTGGAGCTTGAGCATATTGGTAAGGTCAAGTTCCTTAAGGTCATTGTCTGAACAATCAAGATATGTGATGTCCTTGAACAGCACATTGAGTTCCGGCATAGCCTTGATGCCACGGCCTGAAGCCTTGATCTCTGTGATTGCTGCTGCTTCTTTTGTGCTGAGTACACCGTCTTTGTCTACATCGTAGGCCTCAATAAGACAGGCTTTGAATGCAGGGTCAGAGATCAGCACTTCCTCAACATCATAGTTCTGCCTTACAGGAAGAACCACATTGCCACCCTTTGTTCTGAACACGAGAGAACTCTCGCGAACATCTCCTGTCTTGTTTTCATCGATCTTGACAAGGATATCAGAAGTACCTTTGCCACCTCCGCTTGGAGAGACACTTATCCACGATTTGTCTTCCGGAGCAACACCCCAGTCCTCTTCAGAAGTCACTGTGACTACCTGTTGGGCAGCATCACTTGAAACGCTTATACTTTCACAGTTCAATGTCAGATTGGCCTTGCCCTCATCTACCGGCACGTCAGGCACCGGCTTTCCGCAAGCTGTGGCAAAAAGACCTAATATGGCAAATAGAAAAATCCTTGTCATAGTTTATAAGTTTAAAAAGGCAGGGGCAAAGCCACTGTGGCTTTTGTCCCTGCCTTGAATATCATTAATTATTCAGCGTAATGCTCCTGAATGATAATATCATAGTACTCGAGGCTTGAACCTCCGACTCCACCTGCGAAGTCAAAGACAAGCTGTACATCCTCCATATCAATACCCGGAACATTGTCAAGGCGATATACATATTCCTCACCACCCTTTACAGAGTGTACATCTGCACAATAGAATGTGTTGTCATCACCTTCCTTTACCAGCTTGATAGTTATGCTAGGATGGTCTTCTTCAGAAAGCACCTTCACCTGGAAATCATAATTCTTAGCCGCGCTGGTACTGAATCCGAGAGTCTTATACTTCACCTGAGCCTGCCACTGAAGAGCTCCGAGAGCCTCTGGGAAAGTAAGATAATAATGATTGCCATCAGCTTCGTATTCAGCTGGATCTATTCCGGCCCAGTCACCACCTGTAGCAAAGAAGAACTCCATATTGTTCTGGTTTGCAGTCAACCACAGGTTTCTGTCTGCAGCAGCATCCCATACAGTCGACGCAAGCTTATTAACAGTCATATCAAGAACACCGTCATTATCCACTACTGTGAATACATAGTAACCTGCCTCTGAACCGTCATGATAGATGTTACCATTGTCACCGTCTGTACCGTTACCGAGCTTAAAGAGACCGTTGCCGTTGAATGAGCTGTAAAGGTCGCTTGTCCACTCGAGACCCCAGTCTGACTGACCGAACACCTTTACAGAGCCTTCACCCTTCATTGCAAGAGTAATCTGGTAAGTGTTTGCTCCGATCTGAGCCATAGGAAGCGGTGCATCACCGGTGTTCCATCCAATGATCTGAGCATCAGTAGGCTTTCCACCACCGTCACCGATGATCCAAAGAGCCTTACCTGTATCGTATGTTGCCTTTGCGTCATCAACCATAGGAACAGCCTTGATCCAGTTGGCAGACTTGTCATATGCGAATCTATAGTCACCGTCAACAGCCTTGAACTTGAGACCAGCACCTGAAACCTCGAAGAAATCAGGGTCAACCCAGATATCAGCAAGATTGAGATTACCTACTGCGAGAACATCGCCCTGAGCTACAGAAAGTGTAGCAGGAAGTTCCTGACCATTGAGAGTAGGACCAGCCGGTGCCTGAACGTCACGAGCCTTGAAAATCATCTGCCAGTAGCATCCTGGGTTCTCAGCCACAACCACGAGAGTTGTCTCTGTAAGCTCAACTACATGGAATACAGGAGACTCCCAAACAAGGTCAGAAGGAACGTAAACCATTGGAGTGTTAGCTGCAAGAGTAATAGTCTCACCGTCGAACACAAAGCTTGACTCAACGTCAGCCTGCTCAATGTCGATGTCTGGCTCAGCACCAGGGTTAGGTCCGATAACTGTCACGCCCCAGTTGATGTACATCAAGCCATCCTCACCTGAATCGTAAACATACTTGCCGTCAGGGAAGAATGTAATTGCATCGTCATACAGACCTGTGCCTGCCTTCTCATCAGCACCTGCAGACCACCACTCAGTAGCAGTTGCAACTGATGAACCGCAACCGAGGTGACCCTTGGCAGCTGAATCCATCACCCACGCCTTACCTGCTGCCTCTGTTCCTGCAAGAAGATCCATTGGAGTTGCGCCAGCTGGAACGAAGTTGTAGAACCAAGAGATAGTACCGTCACCGTTTGGAGCGTTCTGAGCAGAAAGCTTAACCTCCTTGCTTGAAAGCTCTGTCACGAGGAAACGAGGATCATCGTAGATAGTCTGGTTAGGGATATATGAAAGGTTCTTCTGTGAAGGAAGCACGAGCCATATCTCCTCAATGCCTGCGTCATTCCAGTTGTTCTCGATTGTATAAGTAGTCTCGTAAGCTGGAATCTCAACACAGAAGTCATTTCCGTCAGGAGAAGTTCCGAGAGCTGTGAAACCGGCATTTACATACACGAGGTTATCCTTACCAGGATCAAAGCTATACTTACCGTCAGCTGTGAATGTCATGAGGTCATCATAGATACCCCAATCTGCCTTCTCGTTAGCCTTTGCGCCCCACCAAGAAATAGGGTCTTCAGTATTAGGACCACAGCCGAAGTGACCGTCGTTCTCATAATTCCACTGCCATCTTGCAGCGAGCTTCTTCATGTAAGGAGCGGCATTGAACGGATCGCGATATGTGTTCTCGAGATTGTATGTAACAATTTTAGAACCCAAAGAAATACCGTTAGCATTGTATGCCTTTACTTCAACCTGATGCTCACCTGCATCACGAACGCGGAGTTTGAGACCGTTTGCTGTGTAAGCATATTTCTTTGCAGCCTTACCGTCCTCAACCTTGTCCTCACCGAAGATCCACATAGGAACAACTCCCTCGTTGGTTACAGTAAAGGTTACATAGTTTGTTGTCTGGTCGACATCAATCCTGACATCAAGCTCAGAAGCTACTGGGAGCTGACTCTGATCAGGAGTCAGGACCTCAGGATAACAACCGATTGCAAGCAGCGATGTTGCTAATGCAACGGCCATAAATTTCAAGAATTTCTTCATAATTCTGTAATTTTAAGATTGTATAGCATTGCTGCTGTTAATAGTTGTTCTGAGAAATGTTAGGGTCCTTGTCGATCTCAGACTGCGGGATCGGCCAGTACTTCTTGTTCTCTGTCCAGTCAACAGGCTGGCTGCCGTCGAATGTACGGCTAGCAGCTGTAAGCACAGATGCTGCCTTGCCTGTACGAACGAGGTCCCAGTAACGCTTACCCTCACCTACGAACTCCTTGTGACGCTCCTCGATGATACCGTCAATTGAAGTGTCGGTGTCCTTACATCCTCTGATGTCGCGAACCTGCTGGAGATAAGCTGAACCGTCACCGCCTGTAAGAGCTGCAAGCTCTGCTGCGTTGAGGAGAGTCTCAGAGAAGCGGTATACGCGCTTGTTGTTACCATAGTTCATTGTGTCAGCAGCCTTGAAGCCATGGTTACCGTTAGCTCTTGCCATAGATTTAAGAAGGAAGTAACCTGTAGACTGCCAACGGCCGTTGTTGATACCGTTACCATACTCGCCTACAACAGCAAGGTGGTTGTAGATACCGCCGTCTCTGCGGAGGTCACCCTCGCCATACATTTCATAAGCCTTGGCAGCAACTGGAGAGAAGCCCCAGCCGTCTGAGAACTGACCAGCAACACCGCCTGGGATACCGATGAGAACAGGATAAACCGCGCCACCAGTAGCGATAGGGTTGCCCCAGTCTCTCAAACCACCCTCACAGATGTAGTTGATCTCCCAGATAGACTCGTTACCCCACTCACCTGTCTCAGCCCAGATACCTGCGAAATCAGCTACGAGAGCATACTGGCCAGACTCGATGATCTCCTTCATATAATTGAGGGCCTGAGCGTAACGGCTCTGATCCTTCTGGTACATTACAACCTCAGCATAAAGCATATAAGCCATAGCCTTGGTTACTCGTCCGTACTTTTCAGGTGTCTGCTTCATAGGAAGTACATTCATGTCGATAACTTCCTCGATTCTTGTCACGATGTTGTTGTAAACCTCGTCAGCTGAAAGCTGTGGAGCTGTGTAAGGAGCAAGAAGGTTTACATCATAGTATGGAACGCTTCCCCAGAATTTCCAGAGAACTGTGTAGTAGTAAGCCTTGAGGAGAGTAGCCTCTGCCTTGTAGAGAGTCTTGGACTGATCTGACATACCAGGAACCTTGTCAACGTTCTCAAGAACGTGGCAGCAGCGGTTGATACCTGAATATGACACTGTCCAAGGAACATCCACGATCTCTGTAGGAGTACTTGTGTAGTAGTGGATCTTCACAAGAGATGGCTGGTCACCGTCGTTTGAACCACCGCAATAGACGTCGTCCGCCATAATGTCGGCCATCATCTGGATGTCAGTGTACTGATAGAAATAGTCGTACCATTTGAGCGGGTCATAAGCGGCTACGAGTCCCTCGAACATTCTGCTCTCGTTCATGTAGTACTCGCTCTGTGGCTCTGATGAGTTGTGATTGACTGTAACGAAGTCCTTTGTACAAGAAGACATCAGAAGGACAGCCAATGCGCTGATTGCAATAATTATCTTTTTCATAATATCATCCTGTTAAATTAGAAAGTAAGATTTACTCCGACAGAGAAAGTACGGTTCTGTGGATATACACCACGGTCGATACCGAGCTCTGTTCCGAATCCGTTACCACCTGTCACCTCAGGGTCGCAACCTGAGTACTTGGTGAGAGTGAAGAGGTTCTCAGCCTGTGCATATACTCTGAGACGCTGGATGAACGCCTTCTTTGTAATGTTTGCAGGAACTGTGTAACCGAGCTGTACGTTACGAGCGCGGAGGAATGAAGCATCCTCTACCCAGTAATCTGAAACGCGGTAGTTCTCGTTAGCTGAAGTGAACTCGAACTTAGGTGCTGAGTTTGTTGTACCCTCTCCTGTCCAACGGTTGAGGATGGTCTTAGGAAGGTTGATATAATAAAGGTCTGTACGACGGGTCACGTTGAATGCCTGAGCACCTGCCTGACCCTGGAGGAGCATGTTGAAGTCGAGTCCCTTCCACTCGAAACCGAGGTTGAGACCGAATGTCCAGTCTGGAATACCCTTACCGATGTAAGTACGGTCAGCGTCAGTAAGTGCACCGTCACCGTTTACATCCTTGAAGCGGAAGTCACCAGGAGTTGCGTTAGGCTGGATCATAGCTCCGTCTGCATTTACATAAGCTGCAACCTCATCTGGATTCTGGAATACGCCGTCAGTCACATAACCGTAGAAGAATGGGAATGGCATTCCGATCTCACCGCGTGTGAGCTGACCGATCTTATGGCTTGAACCATAAAGGTCAGTAGAGTCATCACCAAGATAAGTAAGGGTGTTCTTGGTGTAAGTAGCGTTTGCTGAAACATGCCAGTTGAAGTCACCGATACCATCGCGATAGCTTACTTCGAACTCAATACCACTGTTCACCATGTCACCGAGGTTACCGATTGGAGAAGAGTCTCCTGCATAGCTAGGAACAGGCATTGAAAGAAGCATACCTGCTGTGTTCTTGCGGTACCAGTCAACTGTTGCAGTGATCTTGTTGCCGAGGAAACCGGCATCGATACCGATGTCAGTCTGTCTTGACTCCTCCCATCTTACGTTAGGGTTAGCAAGACCTGAAGGCTTTGCACCTACGTTTACAACCTCAGATCCGTTTGCACCTGAACCGAAAGCGTAGTTGTTGCCTGAGCTCATATAAACTGCATATCTGAAGTTACCGATAGAGTCGTTACCGTTGACACCCCAAGAAGCACGGAGCTTCAAGATCGAGAGCCAGTTGTAATCCTGCATGAATGACTCGTTCTTGATGTTCCAACCGAGTGAGAATGAAGGGAATGTACCCCACTTGTTGTTGTCACCGAAACGGCTTGAAGCATCGCGACGGAGAGTAACCTCAGCCATATAACGCTCATCATAGTTGTAAGAAACTCGACCGAAATATGATGCGAGTCTGTAAGGAATAGAGTTCCAAGAGCCCCAACCGTCACGGTCACCGTTGATTGACTGACCGATAGTGTTGTTCACTGAGATCTTATACTCGTCATAAGGATACATAAGACCCTTTGCAGAAGCTCCTACATTAGATGAAGATGATGAGAGAGCTGACTGACCGAGGATTGCTGATACTGAATGTGCACCGAAAGTCTTGTCATAAGTGAGGATGTTCTCCACCTGCCAAGTAAGCGATCTGTTCATAGACTGCCAAGCGCCGGTAGCATAGTTTGTCTTTGTTGTGATCACCTCGTTTCCATCCTTGTCATAAGTGATGGTGTCAGAAGTTGACTCAAGGTTGTAGTTCTTTGTAGAAAGATAGTAAGGCTCGCTGTAGCCGTGGCTTCCCCAGAATGCCATGTCGATACCGATCTGGCTGCGGAACTTGAGGCCGTCCCAAATCTGGAGCTCAGCGCTTCCGTTTGCAACGAACTTGTCAGTCCAATACTTCTCACCTGGCTGCTCGAGCATAGCGAGAGGGTTGTTCTGCTCGTTGTACTTTACACCGTCAACTACAGTGTAGTAACGTCCCTGTGAATCTCTGAGGAGAGCGTCGAACTGAGCAGGTGTAAGAGTTGCCTTGTACTGAGCGACTGTCGCCTCATCAGCAAAGATTGACTCGAGTGGAGACATTCCCATTGCTGATCCGAGAGGTGAACCGAACTCTGAGTTTGTAGAAATACCTGTAGAGTTGATGTGAGAGTATGACACGCTTGACTGCATTGTCATCTTGTTGAGCCAGTTGCGCTCATCTGAGTTGTCGAAAAGAACTGAGTTCAAAGCCTGACGCAATGTGAAACGGTCATAGTTTGCACGGCCGAAATCACCTCCGATAGTACCCTCGCGGGTAAGGAAACCTGCTGAAGTAGAGTACTGCACTCTGTCGTTACCACCATTGATGTTGATGTCGTGCTTAACTACAGGAGCATTGTTGTTGAAAATCTCAGAAACCCAGTCTGTACCCTGTCCGAATGAATAAGGATCGTCATAGATAGGAGCCTGACCGTTGTTGAGGTAACCCTCGTTCATCATGATCGCATACTCAGTAGCATTGAGAACCTGAGGCTTTCTCCAAGGGTTCTGCCAACCGTGTGAGTAATCATATGTAACGGTAGTCTTGCCCTTTGAGCCCTGGCGTGTTGTCACGAGGACAACTCCGTTTGCCGCACGTGCACCGTACACAGCTCCCGAAGCGGCGTCCTTGAGGACCTCGATACGCTCGATATCGTTAGGGTTGAGGTAGTCGATCCGCCTACAGGCATACCGTCAACAATGTAAAGAGGATTTGAGTCGTTGATGGTACCGATACCACGGATACGGATCTGAGAACCTGCATCCGGAGCACCTGAAGTCGAAGTCACAGTGACTCCGGAAGTCATACCCTGGAGGAGGTTGTCAACACGTGTGTGTGCTGTCTTCTTAAGGTCATCTGATGTAATTGATGAGATGGCCGCTGTCACGACGCTCTTCTTCTGGACACCGTAGCCGACTACGACTACGTCATCGAGCATCTCTGTGTCTTCTTCAAGGATGATGTCAAGGCTGCCTGTCACTGGAACGCGTGCAGTCTTGTAACCGATTGAAGAAACTACGAGGACAGCATCAGACGGAACTGCCTGTGCGATGGCGAAGTTACCGTCAAAATCGGCTGTAGTACCAATGGATGTTCCTTCCACTATCACGGCTGCGCCGATGACAGGTTCTCCGGAAGCATCCTTTACTGTACCTTTCACTTGCTGAGCAAACGCATTGGCGCAGCTCAGACCCATTATCGCAAAGATAAGGGCGATACGATAAGTTAGGTGTTTCATTTGGTTAGTGTTTATGTGTTAATAAAGTGTTTACGAAATCATATGATTCGCATTTTCAAATTTAATAAATTTAATCTTCAATCCACCCTTGCCCGACTCCAAAGGTGGCAATTAGTGGATAAAGATAAAGCAAAATGTTGATTATCTGACACTTATACAGGGATTTAGGATTAAAAAAGTGGACGCGGCTGAATTTTACAAATATATGAATATAGAAAAGTGGATGATTTTAACACAATCATCCACTATATTTAATTATATATCAACGTCTTATAAAAATCACATCTTTTATAAAAAAGTGGATTTTATCAGCGTTTTGAACCTATTTTCTTCACTGTTTCCTCGAAATTTTCGCGGTCTGAGAGGGCTGAATTCTTCACCTGTGCCCTATAGTTATAGATGGTGTTCACCGAGTAGCGGAGAAGGGACGCGATGTGCGAAGACTGGGTGATTCCGAGCTTGATCAGAGCAAAGATGCGGAGCTCTGTGTTGAGCAGTTCTCCCTCTTTGAGAGCCACACGGCAGTCCTTCTGAAGAAGGGCATTGAAGTCCTCGACGAAAGACGGATAGAGCTGAAGGAAGGAGGTGTCGAAGGTCTTGTAGAAGTTCTTCAACTCCGCTTCATACTGGTCGCGCGGAAGAGTCTTCTTAAGTTTGTCGAGGTAGCCGGAACACATAGACAGGAAGAGTCCGAGGTACTCCTCCTTGGCAGCATTCGCTTCCACCAGTTCAAGGTTGGTAGTCCTGAGAATCTCCTGAGCCTCAGCGATTGATGCATTCGACTCGGCGAGCTGGGCGTTCTTTGTCTCGATGGTCCTGGCCTTTGTCTTTCCTGTAAAATGGAGGTTGAGAGCTACCATAGCCACCAGAAGCAGGAAGAAGGCAATCACCACGGTAATAAGCAGATAATGCGACCTTTCCTTAGCCTGCTCATCCTTTGCATTTATGTATGCCTTCTCGATGAGCGGCATCGTGGACGCGATCTGCACCTTACGGAGCTTGGCATTATAAAAGATCGCATCATCAAGGGAGATTCGTATGTACCTGAACGCACGTTCTGTCTCTTCGGGAAGATTAAGATTCACAGCAATGGAACACAGGGAAGCATTGTCCTTGATCGCCCCCTGCAGGTCGCATATAGCAGACTCTATCCACCACTTCATAGTCTCTTCCTCCCTGTGCATATTCTGACAGATGAATCCCTGCCAGTAGGTCTGCACGGCATAATCCCTGGACTTCTTGTTGAGGGATTCGATCAGCAGGGCATTATCAGCATAGGCTTCATCCCACCTGTTTTCAGTGATAAGGCGCAGTATGGCCATATGACGGTGGAGATAAGAATTCTCCGGAGTGTTTTCAAGGATGAGATTACGATACGACTGCATCTTCTCCGCTCCGGGGACAGTCACCCCTGCACTCTGCATATATTCCTGATAATCACCAAGAAACCTCTGCATAGCGTTATACCATATGATCTTCTGCTGATAATCGAACGACAGTGTGTCCAGAGTCTCGAAAGCATTGAAAGCCTCAAGGAACATACCGGCTGTAGTGTAGAGAAAGGCCTTATTTAAAGTTGCTGTAGTCTTCAGCAAAGGATCTGAAAGAGAATCCGCTATGCTTTCCTGCATCAAAAGCATATCCCTGGCCTTGTCGAACTGGTACGGAGTGTACTCCTCGTAGAGGCGTCCGTATATTCCATATTTCTGTTGAAGGGTCAGGTCCTTGGCCTGGAGGGTCTCTTCGATGGCGTTTATCCTGCCCTCCTTGGCGAGGACATATTCATCGATGTTTTCGAGCGTCTCTTCGAGGCGCTTGAAGTCCTCTGCAAGAGGATGGTCATGCTCTGCCTGACATCCGGTCAGGAAAAGAAGTAGGAATATATGAAATAAAAGTCGCTTCATACCTGTAGTTTAGTGTCTATGCGGACAACAAAGATAATGAAATTTAATTATCTTTGTAAGATTGTATAACCTATTGAATATGCGTCACAAGAGTTTGATATTCTTCGGATTCATCGGCATCCTGCTGATGACAGCCTGTGAAAAGAACCCATACGGGCCTACAGGCTATGTTCCGACACCGGAACAGCCGGAACATACAGAGCCGGAAGAAAGAATCTTCGCTGAAGGAGCCGACATCAGCTGGGTCACCCAGATGGAAGGCGACGGACAGAAGTTCTACACCAAGGACGGACAGGAAATGGAGTGCACAGCCTTGATGAAGGAATCGGGCTTTGACGCCATCAGACTCCGCGTGTGGGTGGATCCCGCAGGAGGATGGTGTGCCAAAGAGGATGTGCTCGAAAAGGCAAAAAGAGCCCAGGCACTCGGAATGAGGTTAATGATAGACTTCCACTACAGCGACGACTGGGCCGACCCTTCCAAGCAGGTAGCTCCTGCAGCCTGGAAGGACTATGACATCGAACAGATGGTAAACGCTGTTTCAAAGCACACTGAAGAAACTCTTGAACTTCTCAAGGACAACGGAGTGGAAGTGGAATGGGTGCAGACAGGCAACGAAGTGAACAACGGAATGCTGCATCCGCTCGGCAAAGTGCAGGGCGAGACCTGCGAGAACTTCATAAGATTGGCAAGGGCGGGAAAGAATGCTGTCAAGAAGGTCTATCCCGGAGCCAAGACCATAATCCATGTCAGCAACGGTCACGATGACGGTCTCTTCGACTGGTTCTTCGGGCTGATGAAGACAGGTGGAGCAGAATATGACATCATCGGCATGTCACTCTATCCAAGCTGGTGGGAGAACAACGGCTGGCGCGACTGGAAGATCAACACAGACAAGTGTCTGGAAAACATCAGGACCATGGCTGGGAAGTACGGCAAACCTGTTATGATCTGCGAATTCGGAATGCCGGTGTGGGAGCCTCAGAAAGCCAAAGAGGCTGTCCGGTATCTGCTTGACGGTGCGAGAGACATAGAAGATTGTCTCGGCCTGTTCTGGTGGGAACCGCAGACTGACGGAGTCTGGAAGCCATCACACTACACCGACCTCGGCTGGGGAGCCTACGACATGGGAGCATTCAACAACGGCAAGGCCACTGCGGCCCTGGATCCATTCAAAGACTAAGAGATGAAAAGACTTATATGCATATTAGCAGCTGTCGCTACAGCAGTGACGGCATTCGCACAGGGGCAAAGGACAGAAACCGTCCTGAAGGAGTGGGAGTTCCGCCGCGACCACAACGCCGAAGCCGCTGAAGGCTGGAAAGTGGTCAGCGTACCTCACGACTGGGCGATATACGGTCCTTTCGACAAGGCCAATGACCTGCAGACAGTGGCGGTGGTGCAGAACGGCGAGGACGTGGCGACCGAAAAGACCGGACGTACCGGAGGACTCCCGTATATGGGTAAAGGCGCATATAGGCGCAGCCTCGATGTGAAGCCGGAAGAACTCGACGGACGTCGCCATATCCTTTTATTTGACGGAGCGATGAGCGAGGCTCAGGTATATATAAACGGAGAGAAGGTCTGCTTCTGGCCGTATGGATATAACTCATTCCACTGCGACGTCACAGCCAACTTGAAACCAGGCTCGAACGAAGTCACAGTCCTCCTTGAGAACAGACCGCAGTCGTCGCGCTGGTACCCTGGAGCCGGACTGTACCGCAAAGTACGCCACCTCACTCTGCCTTCAGTCCACGTGCCGGTATGGGGTACTTACGTCACTACTCCTTATGTCGGAAAAGACTATGCAACTGTAAATATCAGGACCAAGGTTGAAGGCATAGACGAAGGTACTGCCATCACTTTGACCACAAGAATAAAGGATGCGGAAGGAAACATCGTGGCAGAGAGGACCGACACCAGGCAGATCCACAAAGGAGAAGTGGAGCAGAACCTGAACGTCACCGGCCCGCAGCTGTGGTCACCGGAGAATCCTACACTCTACAGCGCCGAAACTGAGGTCTGCACCGGAGGATCAGTCGACACAGACTGGAATATGGAGAGGCCTGCCATCAGCATTACTCACGGCAAGGATCTTCAGGACAAAGTGTCCACACGCTTCGGTTTCAGAACCATCGAGATCCGTCCTGACAAGGGCTTCTTCCTCAACGGAGAAAACCGCAAGTTCCGCGGAGTCTGCCTCCATCACGACCTCGGCCCTCTTGGAGCTGCAATCAACAAGGCGGCCATCCGCCGCCAGCTCACCATCCTGAAGGATATGGGCTGCGACGCGATACGCACCTCGCACAATATGCCTGCAGAAGAACTCATCGAGCTCTGCGACGAAATGGGCTTTATGGTAATGCTCGAGAACTTCGACGAGTGGGACATAGCAAAATGCGAGAACGGCTACCACAGATTCTTCAACCAGGACAGCAGAGACGGAAGGATCTGGGCCGAAAGAGACATGATCAACATGCTGCACCACTTCCGCAACAACCCGTCTGTAGTGATGTGGAGCATCGGAAACGAGGTGCCTTCACAGTGGCAGCCTGAAGGTCTGACTGTAGCAGCATGGCTGCAGGACATCTGCCACAGGGAAGACCCGACAAGGCCTGTAACCTGCGGAATGGACCAGTACAATGCCGTGACAATCAACGGATTTGCCGAGCAACTCGACGTGGTAGGATTCAACTACAAGGTTGACCGCTACATCCCTGCATACGAGCTTCTTCCACAGAGAATCATCCTCGGAAGCGAGACTGCCTCAACAGTGAGTTCACGCGGAGTCTACCACTTCCCCGCACAGCTTGGAGCAGCAATCATGCACGACGACCATCAGTCTTCATCCTACGACACCGAGTACTGCTGGTGGTCCAATATTCCTGACAACGACTTTGCCGCAGATGAGGACTACGACTGGTGCATAGGCCAGTTCGTATGGACAGGCTTCGACTATCTCGGCGAGCCGTCGCCATACGACACTGACGCCTGGCCGAACCACTCGTCCGTATTCGGAATCGTGGACCTTGCATATATTCCTAAAGACCGCTTCTACCTTTACAGAAGCCAGTGGAACAAGGAGGAAGAAACCCTTCACGTCCTTCCACACTGGAACTGGGAAGGCAGAGAGGGCGAGGTGACACCTGTGTTTGTGTACACATCATATCCATCGGCTGAACTCTTCATCAACGGCATTTCACAAGGCGTCCGCACTTTCGCCAAAGGTGACGGAAAGACCCCTTGCCTTGGCGAAGAGGCCATGAAGCGTTTCCGACTAATGTGGAACGACGTAACTTACACTCCTGGAGAACTGAAGGTAATTGCCTATGACAGCAACGGAAAACCGGCAGCCGAGAAAGTCATCCGCACAGCGGGAAAGGCACATGCGCTGAAACTCACTCCGGACAGACAGAAGATAGATGCAGACGGCAGCGACCTCTGCTTCATCAATGTAAGCGTGACAGACAAGGACGGTAACCCTGTACCTGCGGACAACCGCCTGGTGAAGGTGAAGGTCAGCGGAGCAGGAACATTCAAGGCCATAGCCAACGGCGACCCGACTTGCCTTGAGCCGTTCCAGCAGCCTCAGATGCACCTTTTCAGCGGACAGCTCACAGTGATAGTACAGAGTGGAACCGCACCTGGCGACATCACAGTCGAGGTGAGCGGAAAAGGCATAAAGACAGCTAAGACGACAATAAAATCTGAATAAACATATGAAGAAAATCACCCTTGTGCTGACAGCGCTTGCGCTCATCGGCACATCTTGCACAAAGGAGCTCCAAAATGGAGGACAGATACAGGAGCAGCACAATCTTGCTGCAAAGCTTGTCGGAGGAAGCTCAGAGGAGGCTGTTCCGGGAACCATCCTGGTAAGGCTCAGTGCGGAAGCGACCGCTGAAATCGAAGCCGGAAATTTCAACGGAATCTCCGGAACCATCCTGAACGGTCTTCAGGCGACATCATTTGCACCAGCTCTGCCGATTAAACCTAAAAACGAAGCGGCTGCAAAGAAATACGGACTTGACCAGTGGTTCATCGTAGGCTTCGACGCTCAGACCAAACCGGAGGTAGCGGGAGAAGAACTTGCAAAGTCCCCTATGGTACGCTCCGTTCAGTTCAACAAAATGGTAAGACCAGTGTGGAGCAGCGAGGCACATCCTCTTGACGCACAGGTCATCACTAAAAGCACAACTGAGTCCCCAGTCTTCAATGACACCTACTCAGCACATCAGTGGAACCTCGTAAACGACGGAACCATCGCTGAGAAAGCTGTCGCAGGAGCTGACATCGGGGTAAAGGACGCGTGGAGACTCACCGGAGGCGACCCGAGTGTCGTTGTAGCTGTCTTTGACTGTGCAGTTTATTCCCGTCACGAAGACCTCGAAGATGCTGTCTGGAGAAACGAGGCAGAAATCAACGGCCAGACTGACGTGGATGATGACGGCAACGGCTTCATTGACGACAAGTACGGTTTCAACTTCGTGAACTGTTTTGAGTTTAATGAAGACTACATCAACGGAAAATTGAACGGCCAGAAGCAGACTGCCATCAAAGGCAGAGCCCTCAACAGCAACGCCGGCACAGGCCACGGAACACACGTAGCCGGAATCATCGGCGCAACCAACAACAACGGCAAGGGCGTCAGCTCGATTGCCGGAGGAACAGGCAACGGAGACGGAGTGCGACTTATGACCTGCCAGATCTTCGAAGGATCTTCATACGGAACTGACGCACAGAACGCAGCTGCATTCATCTACGCAGCCGATAACGGAGCCTGCATCGCGCAGTGCTCATACGGAAACGCCAACATCATCACAAACGACGACCTCTACATCAACGGTGGAGAAATCGACGTCAACGGATCAAGCGTGAAGATCAATCCTTCACCTCTGGAAAATGCAGCATTGAGTTACTTCCTTGACCCGTCGAACAGCAACCACGAGTCATTGGAAGGCAACATGGCCATCTTCGCGGCAGGAAACCACAGCAACCCTTACTCAATCTATCCGGGAGCCCTTCCTTATGTGATCTCCGTGACTGCGTTCGGCTATGACTTTCTTCCTGGCGGTTACACCAACTACGGTCCTGGCTGCAAGATCGCCGCACCGGGTGGAGAATTCGGAGGAGTTGCCAACGACTACACCTCAATGATCCTCTCTACAGGAGTGTCGGGAGCTGCAACCCAGTCGCCGGGAGTCGAGACAGAAAAGGGTACAAGCAAGCAGTACGTCTATATGCAGGGTACATCTATGGCCTGTCCTCACGTTTCAGGAGTAGCCGCACTCGGTGTTTCATACGCAAAGAAACTCGGAAAGAAGTTTACAAGAGAGGAGATGACCTCTATGCTCCTCACTTCAGTGAACGACATCGACCAGTACCTCAAGAGCGGAACAAAGAAATTCTATGACGCCGCACTCAAGACTTATGTAGACCTCCCTCTCAACCAGTACTATGAGAAGATGGGTACCGGAGCACTTGACGCATGGAAATTCCTCATGGCAATAGAAGGAACACCTTCAGTTATGGCCAAGACGGGAGAAACAGTAAAGATCGACCTGAGCGACTACTGCAACCCATACGACGAGTACAAGATCAGCATCGACAGCCAGTCAAAGACATCCCTCGGCCTCGAATCAGACCCAGTCATAAAGAACGGTCACCTCGAGATCCGCTGCACCAAGATCGGCTCAGGCAAGATCACCCTCAGCTCAGCTGTAGGTAAGGACAAAGACATGGAAAACGGCATCGGCGAAATGAACTACACACGCGAGATCTCCGTAGTGTCAAGACCTTTCGCAACAAATAATGGAGGATGGTTATAATGAGAAAGTTAATATATATAATGGCGGCAGTGCTTACGCTCGCTGCCTGCGGCAAAAAGCCCGACAACAAGACAGAACTCACACTCGAACAGCAGCTCTGCGGAGAATGGCACAGCACATCCCTCGCTATCGACGCAGACATATATATCAGCTTCGCTGAAAACAAGACGTTCGAGATATACCAGCAGATCACAGAAGGCGCCCACCGCCTCTACAGAGGAACATGGAACCTCGAGGGCACACTCCTGACAGGAAAATATAACGACGGCGAAGACTGGGCTGCCGCCTACGACATCGCCATCGAAGGAGATGCGCTCACCCTCACCTCAGTCAACGACGCGGCAGAAAAATCCGTATATAAGAAGACAGCGATACCAGAGGAAGTGAAGAACGGCTGCGCCGTAGTTGTGAAATCAGCTATTTAGCACGTCACGATGATTAAAGATGAAACGATGTATCTTTATTATCCTGTTGTTTTTGGCATTTAACTCATATGCTCAAAAGACCGTTCCCTGTAATTCGGGAATAGAGGATTTTCTTTTATCATATCTTATTAAAACTGATGACATTTCGGAAGAATTCATTAACGCTGTCAAACAGCCAGGGCTGCAAACGAAAGAGGATGATTGTATAGAAGTGTTTTCTGAGCCGATTCTTGTGAAAAATCTATCAACCGAGAACTTCGTTACGTTTGAAGACTTACTGACATCGGACGGTATATTCACCTTTTATTGCCCTCTAATACTCCCATTTCGGTTCCATATCCTGCTCAAACAGCAAGAAGATATCGTTATTGTCGAACAATATGGATATGAAGAAGATGTTACACATAAACATAGAGAAGTGCTGGTAAATTTCTTTTATGACCACCCTGAACTTACATCATCAGATTTCTCTATATACGAAACTTTCATAAATGATGCTGACAGATATAATTCCACTTACTTGGAATAGTGAGACGAGGGTAAGTCGAAAGATAAATACATTTTCACGAAACAGGTGTTTGGCCCGAAAATCCTGCGTCGCTGCATCAAGTGTTGACCTCTGTGACGTTTTTGGGTAGAAATATGACACAGTGGTCTGTAAATTCAACATTAAACAGTGTATTTAGCG